>CAIWHY010000522.1 GCA_903912585.1 uncultured Thermoleophilia bacterium
CACCGAGCACATCACCGTGAGGAACAGCACGCCGCCAACGGCGTCGGCGGTCGGGCGGCGCACGCCCACGAGGGCGGCCTCCACGAGCGCCAGCGGCAACATGAAGGCCGCCCCGAAGAGGTTCTGGTAGGCCGTCACGGAGAGCGCGGAGCGCTCGAGCAGCAGGCTCCGCGCCATGATGCTGTAGACGGCGGCGGCGAGCGAGGCGGCGAGGACGAGCAGGTCGCCGCCGACGCTGCCGGCGGAACTCTGCCCGCCGAAGCAGACGAGTGCGACGATGCCGGCGAACGAGAGCGCGACGCCGGCCCACTGGCGCACCGCCATCGGCTCGCGCAGCGTGAAGACGTTGAGCACCGCCACGAAGATCGGGATCGTGGCGATGAGGATCGCCGCCTGCGAAGCGCTCGTGCGGGCGATCCCCGTGTTCTCGAAGCTGAAGTAGACGGTGAGCGAGACGAAGCCCATGAGCGCCAGCCGGCCGAGGTCGCGCTGCGTGACGGGCTCACGCTCGCGGCGCAGGCGCAGCAGCACCCAGAGGATCGCGCCGGCGAGTGTGAAGCGCAGGAGCGCCACGAGCAGCGGCTCGAAGCCGCGCAGCGCGTACTTGGTGGCCACGAACGACATGCCGAAGGCAAAGGGCATGGCGATGGCGGCGGCGTACGCGGAGGCGGGGGGTCGTGGCTGCACCCAGCAAGCCTATCTCAGGGGCTGGGGCGGCAATGCCAGCCACCGCGCCTCGCGTCGAGGTCGCCACCGGCCGCTGCGTTGGCGAGGGATTCGATGATTCCTCACCCGGCGATCGCACCGGCACGTCCGGCTCGCGCGATCGCCGCCCCGCATCAGCTCCCGTCCGCGTCCTCCAGGATGCGCTCCAGCTGCGCGATCAGAAGCGGCAGGTCGTTGTGCACCGTGTCCCAGAGGCGCTGGTAGTCGACGGCGAAGTAGTCGTGGACGATGCGGTGCCGCATGCCCGTCACGGCGCTCCAGGCGATCTCGGGATGCGCTTCACAGAACGGCCGCGACACGCGGCTCGCGGCCTCGCCGACGATCTCGACCGCGTGCGGCACGGCAAGCGCCAGCGCCTCTGCATTCTCGAGCTCATCCGCCGTGCGATCGCCCAGCACTCTGATTGCGGCCTGGGCTGCGTCCAGCATGTCGCGCAGCCGCATGGTGTCATCCCTACGCGACATACTCTTCCTGCGCATCCGCGAGGACCTGATCGCGGAAGTAGCGGCTGAGCTCCTTGGGCGTGCGCAGATCGACCCGGCGGCCGAACATCTCGGCGAGCTCCTGCTCCATGCGCGACATCGAGAAGTAGCCCACCATGGCCCCGGGCTGGTACTCGACCAGCACGTCGACGTCGCTGGCGGGACCGAAGTCGTCGCGCAGGACGGAGCCGAAGAACGACAGGCGGCGGATGCGGTTGCGACGGCAGAACTCCGTGATGCGTTCGTGATCGATGGTGATGCTCAGACTCATCGCCGGTCTCCCCTGGTTCAGCCTGGATGGTCGCAAGGCAGCGTCGCAACGGCGCCTGCGAGAATCGTCCCGGGAAGCTTTGACACGGCCTCCATGGTGCGCATCATACCGCTGCTCCGGCGCAGGTACCCACGCACGACCCCTGTGCAGGCGACTCCAGGACCTTCGCCACGGACTGAGGCCTCTGCGCGACGCTCTGAACCCATGTCTCCGGGTCTCGAGTCGCCCGCACGCTGCTCGCGGGCCGACTCTACGCCGACGGCGCGGCTACGACGCCGCGTGACGAAGGCACCCGGCTGACTACTCGTTGGCGTAGGCGTCGATGAGCTTCTCGAGCGACGCCGTCTTGGCCTCGGTCCAGCCCGGCGGCGACAGGACCGCAGCCCAGGCGGCGACGATCATGTTGGCGTAGTTGTGGCCGTGCCCGTTGGGCGGCATCGTGCCCACGAACTGGTCGACCGAGACCTGCGCGAAGGTGACGATCGGGAACCAGCGCATCGACGGCGAGACGTCGGGCCCGCGGGGCTCTTTGAGCCAGTCGGGTTCGTGCAGGAACAGCTTCGGGCTCCACCAGACGACCGGGTCGGAGGCGTGCTGCAGGTAGAGCACGCGCGGCGCGCTCCAGGTGGTCGCCGGCCGCCCGAGGTCGGCGGCCGAGGCGGCGAAACGGACCGTCGCGCCGCCCCCATAGACGGGCAGCCACTCGGGGCTCGAGGCGTCGCGGTGCGCGGTGATGTCGCTCCACAGCGCCGTGTCGTTGGGCGTGCCGAGGAAGAGAGCGCCGGCGGTCGCCGCCTTGAGGTCGGTCACGCTACCGAAGGCGGCCTGCCCGCCGTAGGAGCCGAGGCTGAGGCCGTAGGCGATCAGCCGCGGCCGCGACGCCGCCGGGAGCTGCGACCAGCGGTCCCAGACGGCGGCGAACAGCACCTTGCCGGCCTCGGTGGCGCGCGACTTGTCGACGAGCTGGCTGATCCAGCTCGGCAGGTACGAGTACTGCATCGAGGCGATGGCCGTGTCGCCGTTGAACTCGTACTCCAGCGAATCGACCGACTGCGGCTCGAGCCAGCCGGTCCCTGTAGGCGTCGCCACCACGAGCACGGCGCGCGTCCACGCGCCGGTGCGGTCGAGTTCCTTGACTACGAGGTCGGCGCGGGCCTGGTCGCTCGGCGCGCTTTCGAGGCCGGCATACACGCGGATCGGCTCCTTGGCCGGCGTGCCGTCGAAGGCGCTCAGTTGGGCCTGCGTGGGGCCGCGGCCGACGAAGCTGCGGCCCTGTTTGCCCAGCGACTGCCAGGATACGAGCGACGCCGAGCTGCCCGAACGCTCCGGCGACTGCGGCTGCACGGCGCCCGCCGCCGTGCCGTCGTTGGCCGCGCTGTAGGTGCTGTCGGAGAAGCTCACGAACCCGCGCCAGATGACGCCGTTGAACACGAAGACCAGCAGCAGCGCCACGAGCACCCAGCCGATCGCCAGCGCCGCGCGCCAGCGCACCCAGCGGCCGAGCAGACGGGCGGCCCAGACGGCCAGGTCGCGCACGAGACGCGCCAGACCGACGAAGACGAGCGCGACGATCAGCCCCGCCACGGCGGCAGCAAGGGTCGTCGCGACTCCCGCCTCCGGCATCTGCACGAGCCGCTCCATCTCGTTGAGCCAGGAATGTCCCTGGACGACCGCCGCGATGAGGACGATGGGGCCGGCGACGGCAAGGGTCAGCCAGGCCCAGCGCATGACCCGCTTGGGGATCGGCCGCCCGGCGAGCGCCCGCACGACCCACCCGACGAACGCGCCGATGGCGTATCCCAGGGCGACGCAGACGCCGGTCGCCAGGCCCTGGTACAGCCAGGGCACCGGCAGCAGCGACGGCGTGAACGAGAGCCAGAAGAAGACGGCGGCAACGGCCAAGCCGCAGAGGCTGGGGATACGCGGATGCCAGCGCGGGCGACTTTCTCCGGTCGCGTCTCTCATGGGATCTCTCCTGATCGAATGGCTGCCCCGGCCCTCATGCGGCGAGCATAGCAGGGTACTGCGAAGGCGTCGGGAGTCGCCGTCGCCGTCGCGCCGCCGCCGGCTCACGCCCGATCCGCAGGCGGCGGCTTTGACCGACCGCCATGCCGAGCGCCGACCCGTGGTACTGTCGCCACGCCGCGCGCGGCCTCGGGCTTCGCTGCGGGCAGGAACGCGGACCAATGCGAGCAAGGAGCGAGCCGTGACACCGCCGGCGAGCAGCCACCCCCAAGGCAGAGACGGCGGCGGCATCTTCCGCCCCTGGCGCCTGGGATCGCTCGAGGTGCCGAATCGCCTCGTGCGCAGCGCCACCGAGGAGGGGCTTTCGACCGCAGACGGCGCGCCCACCCAGCGGCTCGTCGACCTCACCGCCGATCTGGCGCGAGGCGGCGTCGGCCTCATCGTCGCCGGCAGTGCCTTCATCAGCCGCGAGGGCCGGGGCGCCACCAACGTCACCGGGCTCGACCACGACGCGCTGATCGAGCCGCTCAGCAGGATGTGCGCCGCGGTGCACGGTGCCGGCGGCCTGCTGGCCGCGCAGCTGCTGCACAGCGGGTCCACGCTGCGGCCGGTGATGGTGACCGAAAAGGAGGGGCCGTACGGACCGTCGGCCGAGACGCTCGATCCTGTCTGCGAAGCATCGGTGCGAGCCCTGACGAAGACGCAGATCGCCGGCGTCGTGGGCGACTATGCGCGGGCGGCGTCGAGAGCCCGCAGGGCCGGCTTCGACGCCGTGCAGATCCACGCCGCGCACGGCTACCTGATCGACCAGTTCCTGAGCCCGGCGCGGAACCGGCGCGAGGACGCCTACGGCGGCTCGCTCAAGCGCCGCGCCCGCCTCCTGTACGAGGTCTACGAGGCCGTGCGCGGCGCCGCAGGCCCCGGCTTCCCCGTCTTTATCAAGATGAGCGCCCACGCCGGCTGGCCCGGCGGCATGCAGCCACACGAAGCCGCCGAGGTCGCCGCCGAGCTCGACCGGCTTGGGATCGACGCCGTCGAGGTCAGCGCCGGCACCCCTGAGGCCGCCCGGCGCGGCGGCTGGGACCACATCATGCCGGCGCCGATCCCCGAGGGCCGGTTCTTCGCCTACGCGCTGACCATCAAGGACCACGTCGGCTGCCCGGTGATCTCGGTCGAAGGCTGGCGCGATCCCCGGCGGATCGCCGAGGCCCTCGAGCGCATCGACGCGGTGTCGCTGTGCCGCCCGTTCATCCGCGAACCCCACCTGGCGGCGCGCTGGCGTGACGGCGACCCTGCGCCGGCCAAGTGCATCTCCTGCAACAAATGCCTGGGCCTCATCGTCGATCGCGGGCTGGGCTGCATCTTCCACAAGGGCGCGAGGGGCTCGGCCATCGCGGGCGCGTGACCACGGGCGCCCGGCGCGAGCGCCGCGGAGGTGGCGGCTACGATCCCGAGCGCGAGCGACCGGGCCGGCGACCGGACACTCACGGCACGTGCTACCCTTCAGCGGGTCAGGCATCTGCAGGCCATGTCGACGCCGGCGCCGCCGGCTGCACCCCATGAAAGGAACGTGGGCGATCATGCTTTCCGCTTCGGAGCTCACCGCAGTTGTCGTGGAGAAGGCCAAGGCGCTCGGCGCCTCCGTCGCCGGGGTCGCCGACGTCGGGACTCTGAAGGGGTCGCCTTCACACCGCATCTATCCGAAGATCGGCATGGACCCCGAGGTGCCCTGGCAGGACGCACCGGAAGAGGCCCTGCACCACGAGGTCGAGTGGCCGGCGGACGCGGTCTCGGCCGTGGTGATCGGCGTTTCCCACCCTGTCGACAAGCCGGAGCTCGACTGGTACGACGGCAAGGGCACGCCCGGCAACCGCATCCTCATCCGCATCACCAAGGAGCTCTCGGCATGGCTCGAGGAGACGTTCTCGGTCAAGAGCTACCGGCCGCCCTACTTCATCGAGAGCACCGGGATCTTCCTGAAGGACTCGGCCGTGCTGGCCGGCCTCGGATGCATCGGCAAGAACAACATGGTCATCACGCCTGAATACGGCCCGCGCATCCGCTGGCGGGCGCTGCTGATCGACCGCGCGGCGAAGGCCACCGGTCCAGTCGGCTACGACCCCTGTGACGGCTGCCCGCAGCCGTGCCGCAGGGCCTGCCCCGTGAAGGCGTTCGACCACGCCGCCTACTCATCGTCCGAGCTGGGGCAGTCGACACTGCCGGGCATCAATGGGACCTACGACCGGGTGACCTGCAACACCAAGATGTCGCGCGACGTCGAGAAAGCCGCCCGGGCGATGGCGGCCAGCGACGAAGAGGGCGCGGCGCTTGCTTCGACGATGAACGAGTTCGAAGAGGCCGTCCTGGCCCTGCCGCCGGGCGATGGAGAACCTCAGTTCGGCGTCAAGTACTGCCGGATGTGCGAGCTGAGCTGCCCGGTGGGCAGACGCGCCAAGACTCGCTGAACCCGAAGAACCGACCGGGTAGGCGGCCGGACGGCGGAAGCCGGCCAAGTGCAGAAGCAAGGTCCTCGCCGTGACGACGATGGTGCCCCCGGAAGGATTCGAACCTTCGACCTCGCGCTCCGGAGGCGCGCGCTCTAATCCCCTGAGCTACGAGGGCACGGTTGCGGATTGTAGCACGGCGGGCGCCTGAGCGACGGCCGCCCGCGGGCGGAGACTCGCCGGGCCGCGAGCGCCGGGAGCCTTTCAGGCGGCGCGTCCCTCAGACGAGGCGGCCGATGGCCTCCGCCAGCTCCACGTCGCGCTGCGTGACGCCGCCGGCGCTGTGCGTGCTCAGGCGCAGCGTGACCTTGTTGTAGCGGATGTCGATGTCGGGGTGGTGCTGGCGCTCCTCGGCGACCTCAGCGAGGTGCTCGACGAAGCCGACGGAGTGGACGAAGTCGGCGAAGCGGAAGGTCCGCGTGAGCGCTTCGCCTTCGAAGCCCCAGTCGGTGAGCTCGCCGAGCGCCGCCTCGATCTGCTCCTGGTTCAGCGTGTCCATCGGTGCCTCCATGGTCGCGTCCCGCAGGGCACCGCCGGCGACGGCGCCGCTACCGCCTGTCTTCCCCGCGCCCCCTCAGAGCACGCTCCATGTCGCGCTTGGCATCGCGGTCGGCCATGTCGTGGCGCTTGTCGTAGAGCTTCTTGCCGCGCGCCATGCCGATCTCCACCTTGGCGCGTCCGTCCTTGAAATAGCACTTCGTCGGCACCACCGTGTAGCCGCGCTCGCGCACGCGGTGGGCGATCTTCTCGATCTCGGCCCGGTGCATGAGGAGCTTGCGCGGGCGCAGCGGATCGTGGTTCCAGATGTTGCCCTGCTCGAACGGGCTGATGTGAGCCCCGGTGAGGTACAGCTCGGGGGCGTGCTGCGGGCCCTTGACCTCGACGTAGCTGTCGCGCAGGTTGAGGCGCCCCTCGCGCAGCGACTTCACCTCCGTGCCCACGAGAGCGATGCCGGCCTCGTAGGTGTCGTCGATGAAGTACTCGTGGTAGGCCTTGCGGTTGTCCGCGACCTTCTTGATGCCCTTTTCACGTGCCATGGAGATAGGGTACCGCATCGCGCCGCGGGGTGAGGCAGGGACGCGCGGCCGAGACCAGCCGAAGGGCCGGTCAGCGGTGGCGGCGGG
>CAIWHY010000523.1 GCA_903912585.1 uncultured Thermoleophilia bacterium
CGGGGCGAGAAGCGTGGGACCACCCGCATCGGGTGATTCGGGGCGCGGCGCCGGGCCAGGGCGAGAATACGGATCGAGGCGAGGAATCGCGCTACCGCACACGGGCGCGGCCGCCCGCGCCCTCTGGGCCCCGCCGTCAGAGCTTCAGGACGCCGGCCTACCCGTAGGTCTCGGTGCCGGAGTCCTTCTGCTTGGCGCTGGGCAGCGGCCCCGCCGCCTGACCGAGCACGAGCGGCGACTGGTCGACCGACTCGAAGACCTTTCCGAGGGCCGAGAGGAGGGCGCCCTGCGAGTGGCCGCGATAGCGATAGCGGATCACGGCCTCGATCTCGGGGCGCTCGTTGAGTACCGAGCGCCCGACGATGAGCTTGGCGAAGAACTCGCGCGCGGTGTCCATCATCAGCGAGGTGCTGGCGTCGAGGATGATGCCGGCCTCGTCGACCTCGATGACCACGCCGACGCGTTTGTACAGCGCCTGGTGGGAGACGTCCTGCGGCAGGCGCGCATACCCGGAGAAGAGGAAACCGTCGTCCTTCATCGTGCCTGCATGCTAGCACAGGGATGCGGGCAGGCGGAGGCGCGATGCGCTCGCACGGACCGCCCTGCGGCGGCGCCAAGCGGCGTTGCCGCAGGCGCCCCGCCGCTGTTGCATCGCCGCGGCCCCCGTGTATCATGAGTCCGCTGCCACATGGCCCGGGCCGGCGGCGTTCCCACCGGCCCCTCCGTCAGGCCCTGTCCCCCAGCTGAGGCGATGCTGCCCGCTGGGGGCTTCCGCGTTAAGGGGCCCCTCTGGATCACGAGGAGGGACCGCACATGGCAGAGCACAACGGCCTCGACGGCAAGCTGATGAGCATCGGCGAGGCGGTCGAGCGCTTCGTCGCCGACGGCAGCCAGATCTGCGTCGGCGGCTTCACCATCAACCGGAATCCGATGGCGGCGGTCTACGAGATTGCCCGCCGCCGCATCAAGGACCTGCACCTGGTGGCGCACTCCAACGGCCAGGCGCTCGACCTGCTCGTCGGGGCCGGCTGCGTGCGCCGCCTCGACATCGCCTACGGCGGAAACGGCCGCTTCGCCCCCACCTGCATCCGCTTTCGCAAGGCGGTCGAGCGCGGCGAGGTCCTCGTGGAGGACTACACCAACAACATGATGAGCCTCCGCTTCCTCGCCGGGGCCTTGGGCGTGCCGTTCATCCCCAGCAAGTCCGGCCTCGGCACCGACGTCGTCGAGAGGTCCGGCTTCCCGCCGGAGCTGCGCGGCGAGAAGGGCATCCCCTGCGAGAAGGTGATCGTCATCGACGACCCGTTCGGCCACGCCGACGACGAGGTCGTCCTCCTCCCCGCGCTCACGCCCGACGTCTCGATCATCCACGCCCAGCAGGTGAGCACCGACGGCACCGTGCGCATCAAGGGGCTCACGTTCGCCGACCTCGAGCAGTGCAAGGCCTCGGGCGCGGTGATCGTCACCTGCGAGGAGATCGTCCCCGAGGACTACCTGCGCCTCGACCCCGACCAGAACGCCCTGCCGCCGTTCCTCGTCGACGCCGTCGTCGTAGCGCCCTACGGCGCCCACCCCACGGCGGTCCGCTACTTCTACGACTACGACCCGGTGCATCTGAACCACTACAAGGCGGTCGCCAAGGACGACGAGCAGTGGGCCGCCTACCTGGAGGAGTGGGTGTACGGCGTCGAGAGCTGGGACGCCTACCTCGACAAGATCGGCGGAGCGCAGCTCGCGCACATCCGCGCCAACACCGTGGCCGGCTACGCGCCCGGCCTGGACCGGAGGTGAGGGAGATGAGCAAGCCGCAGAAGAGCGCGGCCGGCGGCGCGGCCGCCGCGGCCCCGGGCGCCGCTGCCGCACCCGTTTACACCCCCCGCGAGATGATGGCCATCGCCGCGGGCCGCTTCATCAAGGACGGCGACGTGCTCTTCGCCGGCACCGGCGTGGCGATGCTGGCCGCCACGGTGGCCAAGCGCATCCACGCGCCGCAGGCGCACATCTTCTTCGAGACCGGAGGCATCGGGCCACGGCTGGAAGAGCTGCCGATGGCCGTGGCCGACCCGCGCGTCATGGCGTTCAGCAATCTGAACGCCGGCCTCGTGGAGGCGTTCAGCTACGTCGCCAACCGGCGCCTGCACACCATCGCCTTCCTGGGCGCGGCGCAGATCGACAGATTCGGCAACATGAACTCCACGGTCATCGGCGACTACCTGCACCCCAAGGTGCGCTTCAGCGGCAGCGGCGGCGCCTGCGACGCGGGGTCGCTGGCCAGCGGCTTCATCGTGTTCATGCAGCACGGCGTGCAGAAGTTCGTCGAGAAGCTCGACTACCTGACGACGCCGGGCTGGCTCACGGGTGGCGACTCGCGCCAGCACGCCGGGTATCGCCGCGGCGGGCCGATCGCCGTCGTCACCAACCTCTGCGTGCTCAAGTTCGACGAGGTCACGCACGAGATGTACCTCGCCGAGCGCTACGAGGGCGTGACGCCCGAGCACATCCAGGAGAACACGGGCTTCCCGCTCGACGTCTCGCGCGCCACGGTGGCCGAGCCGCCGGACGCCGAGGAGCTGCGCATCTTGCGCGACGAGGTCGACCCGCAGCGGCTGATCCTGGGGTGACCTGAGCAAGCCCCCCTGTCAGGTGCGGGGGCCCAGACTGTTGTCCGTCTGCCGCGGCATCGAATCCGGCATCAGATTCGGCACTGAATTCGGCACTGAATTCGGCACCGCGAGGATGCGACCATAGGTCGAGTCGCTGGGCCGCATGGCCGCATGGCTGCTGCAGACATACGGCGAGGCCTGCGCTGCGGCCGCGAGGTTGCCCCGGGCCGCGCACCGAAACGGTGCGCGCCGGGCGGCCGGTCTGGCCGCTTGGCGGATTGACCGCAGCGCGGTCGTCGCGGAGGGTTGAGGCGAGACTGCGGCGGCTTGGCCGGAGGGGCCTTGCCGCATTGACCAGTCCGCATCCCAGGAGCCCCGGGGTCGCCTCACGGCGCGGGGCCCGCCCGGGCGTGCGGCACACATCCTGGAGGGGATCGGCATGAGTCACATCAACCCCGGCGATACGGCTTTCGTGCTGCTCTGTGCGGCGCTCGTCGCCATCATGACCCCGGGCCTGGCGTTCTTCTACGGCGGCCTCGTGCGCCACAAGAACGTCATCACGATCATGATGCAGAGCTTCGCGTCGCTCGGCGTCGTGACGCTCATCTGGGTGACGGTGGGCTTCACGCTCGCCTTCGGCCACGACGTGCACGGCGTCATCGGCGGGCTCAACTACCTCTTCCTCAACAACGTCGGCCAGGTGCCCAATCCCCAGTACGGCGCTACCATCCCGTTCCTCGCCTTCTTCGTCTTCCAGCTCACGGTCGCGGCGCTCACGCCGGCGCTGATCACCGGCGCCTTCGCCGACCGCGTGCCCTTCGGCAGCTACCTCGTCTTCCTCGTCTTCTGGAGCCTGCTGGTGTACGTGCCGATCGCCCACTGGATCTGGGGCGGCGGCTTCCTGCAGCAGTGGGGCGTCCTCGACTTCGGCGGCGGCATGGTGGTGCACGGCGCCGCCGGCTTCTCGGCACTCGCCTCGATCTATGTGATCAAGAAGCGCGCCTTCGTGCCCGGCGAGGAAGAGAAGCCGAGCAACATCCCGTTGATCGCCATCGGCCTCGGGCTGCTCTGGTTCGGCTGGCTGGGTGACAACCCGGCCAATGCGCTCGCCGCCAACGGCGTCGCCGCGCAGGCCTTCGTCAACACCTTCATCGCCGGTGGGTGCGCGATGGTCGTCTGGATGTTCACCGACCGGGTGCGCACCGGCAAGGTCAGCATGGTCGGTTCCCTCACCGGCGTCCTCGCCGGCCTCGTCGCGGTGACGCCGTGTGCAGGCTTCGTCCCGACCTGGGCGGCGGTGCTCATCGCCCTGGCCGCCGGCTTCGTCTGCTACGGTGCGCTCCTCTTCCGCAAGAAGCGCGGCTGGGACGACTCGCTGGACGTCTGGGGCGTTCACGGCGTCGGTGGCCTCTTCGGGACCCTGATGCTGGGCGTGTTCGCCTTCGGCGCCGTCAACGGCGCGAGTGGCCTCCTCGACGGCAATCCCAAGCAGCTCGCCCTGCAGCTCGCCGCGGTCGCCATCACTCTCACCTACACGTTCGTCGTCACCTGGGTGATCTTCAAGGTGATCGACATGGTCGGGCACACGAGCGTCGCCGAGCACGTCCAGGCCTCCGGCCTCGACGAGGCGCTCCACGGCGAGACCGCCTACACGTTCGACTGAGACGGCTGCGAGAGGCGCGGAGGCGAGACGGCGCGAGAGCGAGGAGCCCGCGCCGCCCGCCTCCATGCGCGCCGCGGCTAATCCACGCGATGCCAATGCGGCACGGTGACCATGCCGCGCATCGCTTTGGCCAGGCCGGCGAGCGTGAGGATCATCACCATCCCGGCAGCGGCGATGCTGAGCGGCAGGAGCAGGCCGGCGATCGCGAGCCGCAGAGGATCGTGGACGCGGCGGTAGCGGGCCTGTCCGCCGCGCAGCTCGATGAAGCCGAGCGGCGAGGCCTGCACGCCACCTCCGCCGCCGGTGCCCTCGTTCTGTTCGTTCTGCTCGGTCGACTCGCCGAGCTCGCTCACGTCGGCCTTGCCGCGCTTGCGCCCGCGGCCCCGGCTGCCGGTGCCGCGCCCACTACCGCCGCCGACGCCCCAGCGAACGCGCGCGACGGGGATGACGGTCACGCCGTCGCGCTCCACCGGCTCGCCGAAGACGCTCGACGCGCTCGCCGAGGCGCCGAGACGTTCGGCGAGCCACGAGAAGCTGTCGCCGAACGTGTCGGCCGCGACCTTTCCCTTGGCCTCTTCCAGAGTGTCCGCCATGGTGCCTCCTCAGTCCGCGCCCGCCCACGGCGAGCGATATGGTCGACGAGAGGTGTACCCGCTGAGAGCGGGAGGCAGGCGTACCGCGGCGGGAGCGACTCCGGCACGCGTCCAGCGCGCCGCCGGACTCCTTAGGCGGCAAGGGCGCCGCGGCCCGAAGGCGGCGGCGCCCCGCTGAAGACTGGCTCCGCGGGTAGGACTCGAACCTACAACCCTTCGGTTAACAGCCGAATGCTCTACCATTGAGCTACCGCGGACCGCTGTAGCCGATGGATTATAGGCCAGGCGGCGCGCCCCGACAAACGAACGGCGCGCCCGCGAGGCTCGCCCGGCGAGCCGGTCGCGGGGCTGGGCCGCGAGGCCGGGCCGCGCTCAGTGCCAGCGCGGCTCGAACCACCAGCCGTGCGGCACGCCGTAGGCCTCGGACCCCACCGCCTCGTGGCTGCGCTGCCCGTGACGCGCCTCGTAGGTGAGCTTCGCGTCCAGGGCCGCGCGCAGCTCCTCGAAGCGCGGCCGCCAGTAGCTCTCGGCGCCCGGCGGCAGGTGCTCGAGCTCGGTGCTCGCCACGACCGCCTTGGCGGCGGCCTCGGCCGGCACGGCCGCCTTCCACCACTCCGGCTCCAGGATGCGCGTGCCGAAGCGCCGCGCCGGAGCGTCGATGTCGGCCTCCGGCTCGCCGGCCGGGAGGAAGGCCCAGGACTGCGCCTGCGCCGACACGGAGGCGTTGGGAGCCGCCTCCACGAAGCCGGCGAGGGCGGCGAGCGTCTCGGCGGCCGACGTCTCCGTCTCCCCCGGCTGATTGAAGGTGAACGACGCCACGGTGAGCAGGCCCTTGGCGTTGGCGTAGGCGAGCAGGTCGAGGGCGTGGTCGACGGCGTCGGCCGGCTTGGGCGCCTGACCGGTGCGCGCGAGCAGCTCGCGCGAGAGCGTGCCGACGTCGAGGCGCAGGCGCACGCGCGCCTGGTAGAGCGCGTCGACGTCCCGGCGCGTGAGGTCGGCGGGCCGGCCGGACACGGTGATCGCGAGGTCGCGCCGTTCGCTGGCGGCGAGGCCCTCGAGCACGGCGCGCCGCCACACAGGGTCGTAGCCGAAGGCCGGGTCGAGCACGTCCAGCCGGCCCGGCCTCAGTTCGGCCAGCCCGGTGAGGATGGCGACTGCCACGTGCGGCGGGTAGGCGTGCCAGCCGCCGCCGCCCGGGCGCAGCAGGCAGGCGGGGGCGTTGTACGGGCAGCCGCGGCTGAGGAACACGCTCAGCTCGGGCAGCCCCCCGGCGGTGTACGGGTACGCCTCGTAGTCGGGCAGGTGCTCGGCCGTGAGCGGCAAGGGCGTGCCTTCGAGCGCGCGGCGGACGCCGGTCTCGCGCTCCCCGGCGGCGACGGCGCGGGCCACCGTGAGGACCGCCGACTCGGCCTCGCCGACGACGAGCCAGTCGAAGGGGGCGCCGGGATCGCTGAAGTCGGCGGGGCGCACCGACACCTGGTGGCCTTCGACGGCGATGACGGCGCCGGGATGCGCCCGCCGCACGCGCTCGGCCACGGCGACGGCGGCCGAGTACTGCAGCGCCGACCAGCAGGAGACGACGACGAGGTCGGAGGGCCGGGAGGCGAGCGCCGCCTCCGCGGCGCACAGGAAGGCGGCCCGGGCCGCGGCGTCGCCGGGCTGGCCCGGCGCGACC
>CAIWHY010000524.1 GCA_903912585.1 uncultured Thermoleophilia bacterium
CCGCAGGCGCAGGCCGCCATCCTGCGCGCCGCCGACGGCGCCCTGGGCCTCGAGCGCCCCATCCTGCTCGGCCACTCCCTGGGCGCCGCCGTCGCCCTCGCCTGGGCGCTCGACGCGCCGGACGAGGTGAGCGCGGTCGTCACCCTCGGCGGCTACGTGCTGCCGCTCGGCGGCCCGCCGCCGTGGGTCGTGGCGCTGGTGCGCTCACCCGCCGTGCTCCGGGCCGTCGGCGGCATCGGGCGCTCGCGCCTCGCGCGGCCGCTGGTGGACGGCGCCCTGCGGCGCGCCTTCTACCCCGGCGCCGTACCGGCGGAGTACGCGCGCATCACGCCGGCGCTGGCGCTCGACGACGCGCGCCTCATCCACGACGGCGAGGACCGCAAGAGCGCCGAGGACGGGCTGCGCGCGCTCGCCACGCGCTACCCGGAGCTGCGCCTGCCGGTCGTGATCGTGGTCGGCGACCAGGACCGCATGGTGCCGCCGAGCGCCTCCGCGCGGCTCCACGAGTTGCTCCCGCACTCGGAGCTCGTGCGCCTGCCCGACGCCGGGCACATGCCGCAGTTCACGCGGCCCGACGCGGTGCTGGCCGCCGTCGACCGGGCGGCAGAGCTCGCCACCGGCAGCGACCGTGCCGCCGAGCCCGCGAGAGCCTGACGCGGCGGCTCGCGGCGCAGTCGGGGGCGCGGCTCCCGGTCCGCCAGTGTCACCGGGAGCGCGTTTGCTTCTGCCCCCTCCCCGGCGTACCATCCACACCGGTCGCGCTAGGCGGGGAGCCAGCGGTGCCCTGTACCCGCAATCCGCTATAGCGGGGCTGAATTCCCGCCCGAGGGGCCGTTCCGCGAGGCTGTCAGCCGTGTCGCGGCGTTGAAGGTCGGGTCCTACGCAATGGAACCCTGCGAACCCCGTCAGGTCCGGGAGGAAGCAGCGGTAAGCAGGCCATTCCATGTGCCGCAGGGTCGCCTGACCCGAGCTTGCGCGCGGCGAGGACGCTCGGAGAACGCGCTTCGACGGCGGGTGCGCGGCCGCTACTTTCACCCTCGACGGCAGGGTAGACTTACCGTCCGATGAAACGCTCCCTCTACCGCGAGTACCGCCCGCAGACCTTTGCGGAGCTGGCCGGGCAAGACCACGTCGCGCGCACGCTGCGCAACGCGGTGGAGACCGGCGCCGTCGCCCACGCCTACGTCTTCGCGGGTCCGCGCGGCACCGGCAAGACCAGCACCGCGCGCATCCTCGCCAAGACGCTCAACTGCGTGGGCACGCCGGAGGCGCCGGTCGACGGTCCCACCGCCACGCCCTGCGGCGTGTGCCGCCACTGCGTGAGCATCGCCGACGGCGTCTCGCTCGACGTGGTCGAGATGGACGCCGCATCCAACAACGGCGTCGACGACGTGCGCGACCTGCGCGACAAGATCGCCTTCGCCCCTCTGGGCGGCCGCTTCAAGGTCTACATCATCGACGAAGTCCACATGCTCTCGACCCCGGCCTTCAACGCGCTGCTCAAGACGCTCGAGGAGCCGCCGGCCAACGTCGTGTTCGTGCTCGCCACCACCGAGCCCCACAAGATCCCCGAGACGATCATCTCGCGCTGTCAGCGCTTCGACTTCCGGCGCCCGCACGTGCGCGACATCGCCCGGCTCCTCGCCACCATCGTCGAGCGCGAGAACGCGCGGCCTGATGAGGAGCGAGGGGGGCCGCGCATCGAGATCTCGGAGGCCGCCCTGGCGGAGATCGCGCGCCACTCCCAGGGCGGCTTCCGCGACGCCATCGGGACGCTGGACAAGCTCATCACGTACTCCGAGGGGGCGATCACGCCCACCGACGTGCTCGAAGCGCTCGGCGTCACCGACGCCGACCTCCTCTTCGAGATCACCGACGTCGTCACCGAGCGCCGCACGGCCGAGGCGCTCCAGTTCGTCCAGCGCCTCGCCAACGACGGCACCGACTACTCGCAGTTCATCCGCGACCTGCTGCGCCACCTGCGCCAGCTCTTCCTTCTGCAGCACCTGGAGGAAGCGGCGCGCGACGAGGCGGCCCTGCGCGCCCTCGGGCAGACGGTGGAACTGGACGAGCAGCTTCTCACGCGGCTCCTCCCCCAGGCCAACAACCTCTCGCCGCGCGAGGCCGTGTACTTCATCGAGCGGCTCGGCGACGCCCAGCGCGAGATCCGCGACGGCCTCGACCAGCGCCTGCAGCTCGAGCTCGCGCTGGTCAAGGTGACGCAGCCGCAGCTCGACCACACCGCCGCCGCGCTCGAGGAACGCCTGCGGCGCCTCGAAGCGGCCGCCGGATCCGGCCCGGGCGCGGCGGCCGCAGGCGCGCCCGCCAGCGCCGCCAAGCCGCCGCGCCCGCGCAAGGAGGCGGCGCCC
>CAIWHY010000525.1 GCA_903912585.1 uncultured Thermoleophilia bacterium
CACGCCCTCGAAGCCGCGCAGCGGGATGATGTCGCCGTGCTCGTAGATGCTCTCGACCTTCTCGCCGGTCACGAGCTCGATCACGGTGCGCAGGGCGCTCTCCATCACGCCGCCGGTGGCGCCGAAGATCACGCCGGAGCCGGTGGCCGTGCCGAACGGGTCGTCGAAGTCGCTCTTGGGCAGGCTCGGCACGTGCAGGCCGGCCTCCTTGAACATCTTGCCGAGCTCGCGCGTGGTGAGTCCGAAGTCGACGTCCTTGAAGCCCGAGTCGTGCATCTCGGGCCGGTTGCACTCGAACTTCTTGGCCGAGCACGGCATGAGCGCACAGCTCACGATGCTTGCCGGGTCGATGTCGAGCTTCTGCGCATAGTAGGTCTTGATGAGCGCCCCGAACATCTGCTGCGGGCTCTTGGCGGACGAGGCGTTGGGCAGGTACTCGGGGTAGAAGTGCTCGAGGTACTTGACCCAGCCCGGCGAGCAGCTGGTGAACTGCGGCAGGGCTACGTCCTTGTCACCGCTCACGAGGGCGCCGTAGAGCCGCTGGATGAGCTCCGTGCCTTCCTCGATGATCGTGAGGTCGGCGGTGAAGTTGGTGTCGAACACCATGTCGAAGCCGGCGCGGCGCAGGGCGGTGTTCATCTCGAACGTCACCGGCGTGCCGGGCTCGAGGCCGAAGAGCTCGCCCATGGCGGAGCGCGGCGCCGGCGCGGTCTGGATGACGACGTGCTTGGTGGGGTCGTCGATGGCGGCCCACACGGCGTCGGTCTCGTCCTTGGCGTACAGAGCGCCCGTGGGGCAGCGGTTGACGCACTGGCCGCAGTTGATGCACACGACCTCGCCCAGCGGCAGGTCCTCGAACGTGGCGATCTGGGTCTCGGCGCTGCGGTTGACCGCCTCGAGCACGCCGACCTCCTGGAGGTCGATGCAGGTGCGCACGCAGCGGCGGCAGCGGATGCACTTGTCCAT
Organism: uncultured Thermoleophilia bacterium; assembly: GCA_903912585.1. Taxonomy (GTDB): domain Bacteria; phylum Actinomycetota; class Thermoleophilia; order UBA2241; family UBA2241; genus CAIXSE01. Next base: position 967 of record CAIWHY010000525.1, read on the forward strand.
GTCGCGCATCACGGAGTAGCTGGAGAAGTCGGGCTCGAACTGCGACTCCTTCGGGTGCCCGAAGGTGTACTCGGTGATGCCGTACTCCTCGGCCAGCGTCTGCAGCTCGCAGTTGCCGTTGCGCACGCAGCTGTAGCACTCGCCGTAGTGCTCGCTTAGGAGCAACTGGAGCACGTGGCGGCGCGCCTTGCGCACCTTGCGCGTGTGCGTGTTCACGGTCAGCGAGTTGGTGACCGGGTAGACGCAGGCGGCCTGCAGCGTGCGCTGGCCCTCGACGTCGACCACGCACATGCGGCACACGCCGGCGACCTTGAGGTCCGGGTGGTTGCAGAGCGTGGGGATGTCGACGCCGATGGTCTTGGCGGCGTCGAGGATGGTCATGCCGAAGGGCACTTTGGTCTCGATCCCGTCGATGGTGACGGACACGAGCGCGCCGATGGCCTCGGGGTTGTCGGAGACCGGTACCGTGCTGCCGACCTGGCTGGTCGGGATGCGCGGGGCTTTCTCGTCGTTTCTCGGCTGGTCGCTCATGCTGTGGTCCTCGCGCTCTCGGCCTGGGCGGGTCGGCTCATGATCTCGTCGCCGAAGTGCTCCAGGATGGACATGAAGGCGTTGGAGCTCGTCTGGCCGAGGCCGCACTTGGACGCGACCTGCATCGTGCCGCTGAGCTCGCGCAGCTCGGCGACGTACTCCGCGGAGCAGGTCCCCTCCTTGAGCTGCTGGGCCGCCTCGAGCATCTTGACGTTGCCGAGGCGGCACGGGGTGCACTGGCCGCAGGACTCGTCGACGAAGAACTCGAGGAAGTTCTCGGCCACGGCGAGCATGTCGCGCTGCGGGCCGAAGACCATGACCGAACCGCCCGTGGGGATGTCCTCGAAGGCCATCTGGCGGGCGAACTGGGCGCGCGGCACGCAGGTGCCCGAGGCGCCGCCGATCTGCACCGCCTTGGCGTCCTCGCCGCCGACTTCCTTGAGCAGGTCGGCGACCTTGATCCCGAACGGGAACTCGTACACGCCGGGCTTGGCGCAGTCGCCGGAGATGCTGAACAACTTGAAGCCGGTGGAGCGGTCGGTGCCGAAGCTCTTGAACCAGTCGACGCCCTTGGCGAAGATGCAGGCCGCCGAGGCCAGGGTCTCGACGTTGTTGACCACGGTCGGCGCGTAGCGGTAGCCGGCCACGACGGGGAACGGCGGGCGGTTGCGCGG
>CAIWHY010000526.1 GCA_903912585.1 uncultured Thermoleophilia bacterium
CTCGGGCTTCTCGGTGCCCAGCATGATGCCGGGCAACTCGCGGAACTGGCGCCGGACCTCTTCGACGACCTTGCCGCCGGCGCGCCCCACGGACTGCATGCAGAGCGACGCGAACAGATACGGGAGCATCCCGCCGATGAGCAGGCCGACCAGCACCCAAGGCTCGCTGACCTTGAACTGGTTGATCACGCCCGGCCCGAAGCTCTCCTTGAGGTCGTAGGTGTACGACACGAAGAGGATGAGAGCAGCGAAGCCGGCTGAGCCGATGGCATAGCCCTTGGTGATCGCCTTGGTGGTGTTGCCGACTGCGTCGAGCGGATCGGTGATGGCGCGCACGCTGTCGGGCAGGCCGGCCATTTCGGCGATGCCGCCGGCGTTGTCGGTGATCGGGCCATAGGCGTCGATGGCGACGATGATGCCGGTCATGGAAAGCATGGCCATGACGGCCACGGCGATGCCGTACAGGCCGGCGGTGCCGCCACCGGCGGCCGTGTAGCTGGCGTGGATGCCGGCGGCGATGACGAGCACCGGCAGAGCCGTCGACTGCATGGACACGGCGAGGCCCTGGATGATGTTGGTGGCGTGGCCGGTGATGCTCGCCTTCGCGATGCTCTTCACCGGGTTGTAGCGCGTCGCCGTGAAGTACTCGGTGATGACGACGAGGAGGGCGGTGACCACGATGCCGCTGACCGCGCACAGGAAGAGGCGGCCGACGCTGGGGATGCCGGCGAGGCGGTACTTCTCGGCGCCGAGCATCCAGTTGGTGAGCGGGTAGAAGAGCGCGATGGCGATGAGAGCGGCGATGCCGAGGCCTCTGTACAGGGCGTTCATGATGTTGGTGCTGCCGCTGCCGAGGCGCACGAAGAACGTGCCGATGATCGAGGCGATGATGGAGGCGCCGCCGAGGACCAGCGGATAGGTGAGGGCGGCGGTCACGTGCGGCCAGAAGAGATAGGCCAGCAACATGGCGGCGACGGCCGTGACGGCGTAGGTCTCGAACAGGTCGGCGGCCATGCCGGCGCAGTCGCCGACGTTGTCGCCGACGTTGTCGGCGATGACGGCCGGGTTGCGCGGGTCGTCCTCAGGGATGCCCGCCTCCAGCTTGCCGACCAAGTCGGCGCCCACATCGGCGGCCTTGGTGAAGATACCGCCGCCGACGCGCGCGAACACGCTGATGAGGCTGCCGCCGAAGCCCAGACCGATGAGCGCGCGCACGGCGTGCTCTGGCCAGAACTTCGTGCCCAGCCAGTAGTACACGGCCACGCCGAAGAGCGCGAGGCCGACGACCAGCAGGCCCGTGACGGAACCGCCGCGGAAGGCGACGGAAAGGGCTGAGCCCAGACCCTTCTTGGCGGCCTCGGCGGTGCGGATGTTGACGCGCACGCTGACCATCATGCCGATGTAGCCGGCGGCGGCCGAGAGGGAGGCGCCGACGACGAAGCCCGCGGCGGTCTCCCAGCCGAGGCCCCAGCCCTGCTTGGCGCCGAGAGCGACGCCGATGATGACGAAGACGACGACCCCGACCATGGCGATGGTGCGGTACTGACGCCCGAGGTACGCCCTGGCGCCCTCCTGGACGGCTCCCGCGACCTCGCGCATCTTCTCGTCGCCGGACGGCAACGCCAGCAACCAGCGGATGAGCAGCACCCCGTAGACCACTGCCCCGAGGGCGCAGATCACAGCGATCAGCACCGCATTGTTGGAGAAGAACGAACTCACTTGGCTGACTCCTTTGTTGACTCCACGTGGCTCGCGGCTCGGTCCGCAAGGACCTCAGCACGGCCACCCCAGACTTGGTGGGCATCCCCGCTGCCCATGACTTTCCTGACTCGCGCGCGCCACCCCGCGAAGGGGAGGGGCGCGTCAGCCCAGGTACTTGCCGATCAGAAGGTCGAGCTTCTCTTTGGTCGCCGCCGGGATGAGCTCGGCCGGCGTGTTGATGGCGAACTCCACGGCGTGCCGGCAGGCGCAGTCCCGCTCCTCGTCGAGCGCCCCTACTACGCGGCGCACGATGGCCTGCGCGGTCTCGACGTTGCGCTGGACGTTGCCCAGCACCTGCTCCAGCGTGACGTCCTCTTCCCCTTCGTACCACACGTCGTAGTCGGTGACCATGGCCATGGTGGCGTAACAGAGTTCCGCCTCACGCGCCAGCTTGGCCTCCTGAAGGTTGGTCATGCCGATGACGTCGAAGCCCAGCTGCCGGTAGACGTTGCTCTCGGCGCGCGTGGAGAACTGGGGACCCTCGATACAGACGTAGGTGCCACCCTCGTGCACGGTCGCGCCGGCGGCGCGCCCGTGCTGCACGATGAGCTCGGAGCAGTAGGGGCAGAACGGATCGGCGAAGCCCATGTGCACGACGACGCCGTCGCCGAAGAAGGTGCTCGGCCGCGCCTTGGTGCGGTCGAAGAGCTGGTCCGGCACCACCACGTCGAGGGGCTTGAGTTCCTCGCGCAGGCTGCCGACGGCGCTGGCCGAGAGGACGTGCTTCACGCCCAGCGACTTCATGCCCCAGATGTTGGCGCGGTAGTTGACCTCGCCGGGAAGGATGCGGTGGCCGCGTGCGTGCCGCGGCAGGAACGCGACCGGCACGCCGTCGATGTCGCCGAGGAAGTACGAGTCGCTGGGCGCGCCGAACGGGGTGTCGATGCGGACCTCGCGGGCGTTCTCGAGGAGCTCGTAGAAACCAGAACCGCCGATCACGCCGACGCTTGCCGAATCCTGCATATCGGACACCCTTTCTCTCCGTTCTGACGTGCGCCGCCGGAAGTATACAGGATGCAAGTCTGGGACGAGCCCGCGCGCGCGTGCGCAAGGACGCCGATCCGCAGCGGCGCCACGATTGCCAGCCGAGGCCGACGCGGCGGGCCATCGCGGCGTCGTCAGCGGCCCGCCCGGAGTGATAGGTTTCCCGCACCAGTGCGTACCCCGGGTCTCTCGCGCGCAAAGGAGCGAAAGGTGCCGAAGAACAAGGTCATCCCCATCGCCGAGGCGATGTCCCACGTGAAGAGTGGGATGAGCATCGCCGTCGGCGGCTTCATCGGGCAGGGCGATCCGCTCACGCTGATCGACCACCTCAAGACCATGGACGTGCGCGACCTCACCATCTACGAGAACGACGCCGGCTACCGCGAGCGCGGCGTCGTGGAGCTCGTCAGGCAGGGCAAGATCAAGAAGGTCGTCGCCAGCCACATCGGCACGACGCCCGAGATCGGCAAGGCCATGAACGAGGGGCGCCTGGAAGTCGAGCCCACCCCGCAGGGCACGCTCGCCGAGATGATGCGCTGCGGCGGCGCGGGGCTCGGCGGCTTCCTCACGCCGACCGGCATCGGCACCATCGCCGAAGAAGGCAAGCAGATCATCGAGCTCAACGGCCGCAAGTACATCCTCGTCCCGTCGCTGAAGTGCGACATCGCCATCATCCGCGCTCACGCCGGCGACACGTGGGGCAACCTCATCTACCGCGGCACGTCGCGCAACTTCAACGTGCCCGCGGCGATGTGCGCCGACTACGTCATCGCCGAGGTCGAGAACCTCTACACCATGGGTGAGCTCGACCCCAATGCCATCCACACGTCGGGGATCTTCGTGGACGCGGTCGTCCGCGCCAACGTCGAGTACTGCACGCTGCGCGAGGAGAAGTTCAATGCCTGACGCGAAGCAGACCATCGCCTCCCGCGCGGGGCGGGAGCTCGAGGACGGGCAGATCATCAATCTCGGCATCGGTCTGCCGACGCTGATCGCCAACTACGTGCCCGAGGGTGTCGACGTCGTCATCCAGACCGAGAACGGCGGCATCGGCGTCGGTCCGGCGCCCGAGCCCGGCTGCGAGGACCGCGACCGCGCCAACGCCGGCAACCAGCCGATCACGCTCGTCCCGGGCGGCAGCTACTTCGACTCCGCGACGTCGTTCGCGATGATCCGCGGCGGTCACATCGACGCCACCTTCCTGGGCACGCTCCAGGTCGACGAGAAGGGCAACATCGCCAACTGGATCGTGCCCGGCAAGATGCTCGCCGGCATGGGCGGCGCCATGGACCTCATCACCGGCGCCAAGATCGTCTACATCGTCAGCGAGCACTGCTCCAAGGACGGCGCCTCCAAGCTGATGAAGCAGTGCACCTTCCCGCTCACCGGCGCCGAGGAAGCCGACGTGATCATCACCGAGCGCGCCCTCTTTCGCCGGCATCCGGACACGGGCTGGGTGCTCGAGGAGGTCGCGACCGGCTTCTCGCTCGACGACATCGCCGGCTGCACCGACATGGCGTACGCGGTCGCCGCCGACGTGAAGCTGGATGCCTTCGGCGCATAGGCCGCTCGCGCCCGCGGCGGAGTCGGCGAACGGGCGTTTCCCACCCGCCGCGGGGCGGTAACAGCGTAGCGGCACGTTCGAGTCCGTGGACCTGAGCCGGGGAGTGACATGAGCGACCTCAAGAAGAAGTTCAGCCGCAAGGAGTGGAAGGACTGCTGTGGCAAGGGCTGCAAGAAATGCAAGATCGCCCAGACCTACATCGGCGTGTACGGCAAGAAGAAGGGCCTCGACAAGCTCAACGAGGACCGCGCCGTGATGCAGAGCAAGAAGGCCTCGAGCAAGAAGAAGTCCTCATAGCGGTGGATGAGCGCGACCGCGTGACCACCTCGAGGGCGATCGCGCCGTGACGGGCTCTCCGGCCTCGTCCGCTCGCTACCCGGAGACCATCGGCTTCCTCGACATCGGCACCAACTCGGTGCGCCTGCTGGTCGCCTGCCTCGAGGACGCCCATTCGTGGACCACGCTCGCCCAGCAGAAGGAGCCCGTGCGGCTGGGCGAGGGCGAGTTCGGCGGGGAGAGCGTGCTGCAGCCCGCCGCCATGGACCGCGCCGTCCTCGTGTGCCGGACGCTTGCCGACCTCGCCCGTTCCCGCGGCGCCAGCGAGATCGTCGCCGTGGCGACGTCCGCGACGCGCGAGGCCCAGAACCAGAGCGTCTTCGTGCACCGCCTGCGCGACGAGGCGGGCATCGAGGTGCACGTCGTCTCCGGGCCAGAGGAGGCACGCCTCATCTTCCTCGGCGTGCTCGCTACCGTCCACCTCGAGGACGCGCATGCGCTCGTCGTCGACATCGGCGGCGGCAGCACGGAGATCGCGCTCGGGGGCGCCGGCGGCGCCGACTCCACAGACTCACTCCGGCTCGGCGCCATCCGGCTCACCAGCGAGTTCCCGGAGGCGGGCGGCCCCGGCCCAGTCACGGCCGCCACCTACGAGGCCATGCGCCGGCACGTGCAGGTCCAGTCGGCGCGCGTGCGGCACAAGCTCGCCGGCGAGAGCATCGACGTGGCCTACGGCACCTCGGGCAGCATCCGCAACCTCGCCAGCGTCGTCGTCCGCGCCTTGCGTGGCGGCACGCCGCAGCGCATCGACACGTTCACGCGCGCCGAGTTGCGCAAGGTCGTCAAGCTGCTGCGCACGGCGGACCTGGAGGCGCGGCGCAAGGTGCCGGGCCTCAACCCGACGCGCGCCGACATCGTCCTTGCCGGCGCGGCGATCCTGGACGCCGTGATGGAGGACTTCGGCCTCGACAAGATCTCGGCGATCGGCGAGTGCGGCCTGCGCGAGGGACTCGTGATGGACCACCTCGCGCGCACCTCGCGCGCCGTGCCCGGGCACGCGCCCACGGTGCGCGAGCAGAGCGTACTCGCTCTCGCGCGCGCCACCGCCTTCGACGAGCAGCACGCGCGCCACGTGACGGCGCTCGCGCTCGAGCTCTTCGACAGCTCCCGCGAGGCCGGCCTGCACGCGTACGGCGCCGGCGAGCGCGAACTCTTCGAATACGCCTGCCTGCTACACGACATCGGCGCCTTCCTGAGCTACTCAGACCACCACGTGCACGGCCACTACCTGGTCCGCAACGCCGACCTTCTGGGGTTCGACCAGGCGGAGGTGGAGATCATGGCGGCGACGGTGCTCTTCCACCGCAAAGGGCGCCCCGGCTCGCGGCACGCCGCGTTCACGGCGCTCGACCGGGCAGGGCGCAGGACGGTGCGGCTGCTGGCCGTCTTGCTGCGCATGGCCGAGTACCTCGACCGCAGTCACACCCAGGCCGTCGCGCACGTCGCGCTGCGCCGCGACGGCAAGCGGGCGCTGGTGCTCGAGGTGCAGCCGGCGCACGACTGGCGCCTCGAGCGCTGGCGGCTGGAGGACCGTCGCGAGACGCTCGAGAAGGCGCTCGGCCGCGCGCTGACCGTGAGCGAGCTCGCGGCCGGCTAGATCTCGGCGATCACCGTCGCCAGCTCGCGGCTGAAGCCGCTGCCCGCGACGGTGGGCCACACCTCCGGGAAGCTGAGCACGAGGCGCTCCATCTCCTCCTGGCGGACCACCAGGTAGCGCGCGGCGCCCGGGGCGATGGTGACCTCGAGCGTCCCCGGCAGCCCGTGGCCGCCGTGCCGCCAGGTGCCCCAGGTGATGTAGTCGCGCAGGACGCCGCTGGTGACCACCGCGTCCTGCAGGTCGCCGAGGTGGTCCTGCATGCCCTTGACCTTCTTGATCAGCGACCGCGCGTCCGGGCCGAGCACGTCCTCGAAGAACTCGAGCGTGTAACGCAGTCCTTTGCAGGCCTTGCGCAGCGCGTGGAACTCCGGCAGCGGCGTCTCGAGCCCGCCGAGCCGGCCCTCGAACGACCACACGTCGGCCATGTCCTTGTAGAGCACGCCGGGCAGCACCTGCGCGACCCGCTGCGGGCGCGGGTCCGCGGGCGGGCGCGACGCGAGGAGTTCCACCGGAGCCTCGAGCAGCTCTGAGAACCGCTCGACGAAGGCCCTGTAGCGATCGCCGTCGAGGTACGCGGCCATGCGCTCGCGCTGCCGCTCGCGCTCGCCGCGGCAGCCGTCCAGCAGGCCGTCCAGCTCACCGCGGCGGGCGGCGGGCAGGCCGTCCAGATAGTGCTGCGTCTTCTCGCCGAACACGTCCAGGTCGCGCACCGCACCGAGCAGGCGCCCGGTCCGCCGCAGGCCCTTGAGCACCGGGCGCATCACGTCCGGCTCGAGGTAGTCGTCGAAGACGCGCAGGGCCATGCGCATGCGGCGCGTCGAGACGCGCATCACGTGCAGTTCCTCGGGATCTTCGCCGAGACGCGTGCCGGCCTCGTGCTCGAGCATGCGCGCGAGGTGGAAGCGGAACGTCTTGCCGGCCGCCTGGACCATGGTGTCGGCCGGCAGGATGCCGGGGCGCTTCTTCTTCTCGTCGTCGGCGGCCTCCGGCTCCTGCGCGTCGGCATGCGGCTCCGCCGCGCCGGCCTCGGGCCGGCGCCCAGCGCTGCCGGCCTGCGCGC
>CAIWHY010000527.1 GCA_903912585.1 uncultured Thermoleophilia bacterium
CGCACGGACGGCGGCCGGGTCGGTGGTGTCGAGCACGTGCAGCTCGAGGTAGCCCGGGCGCGTGCCGAGCACGTCCCGCATGACCTCGGGGGCGAGGCTCGAGCCGCCCATGCCGAGCAGGACCGCAAAGCGGTAGCCCTCGGCCTTGACCTCGGCGGCGAACTCGGCGAGCCCTTCGACCTCGGCGCGCACGCCCTCGAACACGTTGAGCCAGCCGAGGGCGTTGCCGATCAGCTTCTGGTGCGCCGCGTCGTCGGTCTTCCAGAGCGTCGCGTCGGCCTCCCAGAGCCGCGCCGCGAAGTCCTGCTCCGCCAGCGCGGCGACCCGGTCGTCTTCCGCCCGCGTCAGCTCGCCGCGCCCGTCGTGCGCCTTCCCGCGCCCGCTCTGCTCCTCACGCGCGGCCACCTCAGGCCCCGGCCCCGGCGAGAAGGTCCTGGCGCTTGCGGTCCACGTTGGCGACGGTCGCCTCGAACGACTCCATGAACAGGTCCACCCCTTCCGTCTGCAGCTGAGCGCCGACGCGCTCCATGTCGATCCCGAGGTGGCTCAGCCCCCGCAACGTGCGGTGGGCCTCCTCGAGGTGACGGTCCACCGTGCGCTGGACCGCGCCGTGATCCTTGAACGCCTTCCAGGTCGCCTCGGTGAGCGTGTTGATCGTGTGCTCGCCGATGAGCTCGTCGACGTACAGGACGTCCGAGTAGGCGGGGTCCTTCGTACCGGTGCTCGCCCAGAGGATGCGCTGCACCTTGGCGCCCGAAGCGGCGATGAGCTGCCACGGACGGCTGTTGAGGTAGGTGCGGAAGCGCTCGTAGACGATCTTGGAGTTGGCGACGCCGGCGCGGCCCTTGAGCTCGGCCAGCCTGCGCCGGTCGGTGGCCACGGCGTCCTCCATCCGGGCCTCGAGCAGCTCGTCCACGAGCGTGTCCACGCGCGAGACGAAGAAGCTGGCGACCGACGAGACGGCGCGGATCGTGAGGTCGTGCTGCAGACGGTACTCGAGCGCGTCCAGGTAGGCCTCGGCCACGGCCTCGTACTGCGTCAGCGAGAACAGGAGCGTGACGTTGATGTTGAGGCCGTTGCGCAACGACTCCAGGATCGCCGGCACGCCCTCGCGGGTGCCGGGGATCTTGATCATCGCGTTGGGCCGGTCGACGGCCGTGAAGAGCCGTTCGGCCTCGCTGACCGTCTTGGCGGGGTCGTAGGCGTAGGCGGGCGAGACCTCGATGGAGACGAAGCCGTCCTCCCCGCCGCTCCTCATGTAGACCGGCGCGAGCACGTCGCAGGCGGCGCGCACGTCCTCGATGGCGATGCGGTCGACGATCTCGGACGAGCTCACCCCCTGGCGCGCGAGCGTGAGGATCTGCTCGTCGTAGGCGCTGCCGCTGCGCAGGGCCTTCTCGAAGATCGCCTGGTTGCTCGTCACGCCGCCGAGCCCGTCGCGGTCGACCATGCGTTTGAGGCCGCCGCGGCCGATGAGCTCGCGGCTGATGTAGTCGAACCACGGGCTCTGGCCGAGGTCGTGCAACTGAGCGATATGGCTGTCGCCGCGTCCCGGCATCGTAATCACGCTCCTTGTGCCGGGCGCGCCCGGCGTCTTGATGGTCTTTGACGGCGCGCCGGTGGGCGCGCCGTCAGCTAGTCACTTACCCCGCGGGGCGCATTTCATGGCAGGGCGGTCTCAGAGACGCGCGCCGGACGCCAAGGGATCAATAGTCCCCGCCCTCCGGCACGATGCAGACGAAGGAGAGCGGCGCGTCCATCGCGGCACGGAACTGGTGCTCGTGGCCGGCCGGCACGTAGGCGTAGGAGCCGGCCTCGAGCGGATGGTCGGCGCCGTCGACGAAGAGCGTGCCGCGCCCGGAGGCGACGAAGTTGATGTGCGGCCAGTCGTGCGCGTGCCGCGGCGTATGGCCGCCCGGGTCGACGTCGAACAGCCGCATCACCCAGCCTTCCCAGCCGTCGGCCGGCGAGACCAGCACGCGCTTCATCACGCCCTCGATGCCGTCGCCGGCCATCGCCACCGCCGCCGCGTCGGCCTTGCCGCCGACCACGCCTGCCTTACTCATCCCTGTCTCCAGTCCGTCGCACGGTGAGATCTGCAGCAACTCTACCCGGCGGGGCCCCTCCGTGGCCACGGCCGCCCGCACCGTCGAGCTTCATCGAGGACCGACCTGTGACCCGCGTGTCAGGCGGATGTCGAGGGACCGTAGCGATGGACCAGCCGCTCGATCGTCTTCCAATTCCGCGTTGTCACCGACGTGGAACCCAGGTCCTCGAGGAGCTTGCCGGGGCTGCCGGTGCGACCGTCGATGAGCCACGTGACGCTGTAGGCCGCGCGCTCGCCGAGCAAGAAGACCTCGCAGTCGCCGCGCTGCGAGCGGATCGGGAGCGGCGGCAGTGGCCGCGCGAGCTCGTCGAAGAAGCTGACCGTCCGCTCGTGCAGGTCGCCGGCGGGCGCCGCCGAGAAGGGCTTGGCGGCCTGGAGTGCCTCGAGGTCTCCCAGGGACCACACGAAGAACGGCTCGCGCAAGCCGAGACCCTGCCGGAGCCGGCGCGCCGCACACTCCGCGACCCTGCCAGCAGGGAGAGCGGCCGCCTCGAAGACGATGTTGCCGGTGGCCAGGAAAGACTCCGCAAACGACGCGCCACAGTCGCGAAACGCGTCCTCCAGCACCGCCCGCGTCAGACCAGCCCGTCCGACCATGACATTGCGCAGAAACGCTGCGTGCACGGACTCCCCCTCAGGACCGGTTGCGCTGGGTTCCGCCCAGCGCGTGGCAGAGGACCTGCGCGCCGTGCGCCTGCTGCAAGGAGTAGCGCTACTGCGGGCCAGGCGCGTCCACGTGCTGGACACGAGCAGGCTCACTGGCCAGGGCGCCCGCATCTCCTGCCTCGTAGAATGCCGAGCCGACGAGGACGACGCTCGCGACGAGAAAGATGATGCCGAAGACGAGCGGCGCATGGCCGACGAGCTGCCAGGCTCCGTTCATGCGCGTCCCGTTCCACTCGGTCACCGTCGACGTGGCTGCCGCTGCACCGAGCCAGTTGATCCCGCACAGTAGTACTCCCGCCAGAAAGAAGCACAGTCCGATCGCGAGCCGTTTCACGCTCCACCCCCCTGGGTCCATTTCACCCGTCATCCCTGAGTGTCAAACGCCAGGCGCCCGACCTGTGCGCCGTGCGGTTCCAGTCTAGCCGAACGCCGCGGCGCATAAGGGTGATGCGTTCCTTCGGAGTGCCCGCCGGCTCGCGCCGTGTCCGACCCGTGCCGGCCTACGCCTCGCAGACGCCGGGCACTCCGCCCACCTGAAGTCCGAGGAGATTCGAGGCGTGCATGGCGAGAAAGCCGCAGTAGCCGTCCGCGGGCACGCGCTGCGGAGCGGGTCGCACCGGCGCTGCGCCAGTGTGGGTGAGCGCGTCCGCGTGCTCACAGCGGGCAGAGTAGGCCATGGTCGCGACCAGCGCCGACACCGCAGTGCGGTGCTCGTCGGCGCTGAAGGGCGCGCCACGGGCCGCCCCGTAGTCGGCGATGAATGCGAGCGCCTCATCGAGCGTCGGCACTACGTCCAGATCATCGACGCGGTAGTCGGCAGTGAAGCAGTGCGCCGACGAACCCACGAACGCAGGCTCGAGTCCCCAACCGAGGCTGTCCCAGTCCCAGGCGGCGACCAGCTTGCCGCCGGCGAAGCGCAGCTGTTCGATGCGCCAGTCACTGTGGCCTACCGCCGGCACGCCGGCCCCCTCCTCGTCGAGCCGCCGCAGCGCCTCCGCCGCGAAGCAGTCGATCCATTCGGCGCCGTCGGCGGTGGCGGGGAAGTCGAAGCGAAGGTCGTGAGGCTTCTGCCAACGCCGCCGCATGGTGTACGTGATGGGCTCCAGGCCCGGCAGGTCGACGAGACTCTGGCAGAGTCCGATCTGCCAGGCCAAGCCGCCCGCCACCAGCCCGCGGATCTCCGGCTCATGGGCATCCTGCCAGACGCCGCGATCGAACAGTTCCTCCGCGACGGCGATACCGTTGGCAAGAGGTGCGGGACCGACGAGTGGCTGCGGCGCAGGGAACCCGGCCGCAGCCAGGTGGCCCTGGACCACGTGCACCGCCGCCAGGTGGGCGACGTCGGTCGTCGCGCGGTGCACCTTCACGACGACGCGCCGGCCGTCGGTCAGGCGCAAGCCGTGGGTGCTGCCGACACCGACCCGGTAGAACTCGTAGGAGGCGATGCCGCTGCCAAGCCTTGCGCGGCAGAAGGCGTCGACGGCCGCCACGATCGACGAAGGATGAGTCGTGGCGAACAGATCGCGCTCCAGGCGCGGCTGGTAGCCGTCCCATCTGCGCCAGGTGTCGGTGACGACATGGTCAGCGCCGGTCAGATGCGCTTCCGTCATGGGTCCTCCCAACGTGTTGCGCATGAGCGGCGCTCCGGCGCTGACTTCGGGATAGCGCTCGCGGCGTCCGCCCGATGCGCTTGTTGGGCAGGGGGCGACTGACATCTACACGACCAATGCCGCAAGCTCCCCCAGGCCGCCGAGCGTATAGCACTGGCCCCACTGCGGGACCGACTCGTCCGAAGCCCACAACAACGCCGCGCTCGCACCGGCGCCGACGGCGCCGGTGACATCCTTCTTCTCGTTCCCGACGTAGAGCATCCCGTCCACGCTCACGCCGAGCAGATCAGCCAAACACCGGAAGCCCTCCGGGCGCGGCTTGCGCCAGCCGACCTGTGCCGAGGTGAGCGTGAGCGCGCCGAGCCGGGTCAGCCCTGCGACGGCGAGATCCTCGAGCACGAGCCTGCGCGGCATCGCATATGCGACGTCGGTGAGCACGCCGACGCGTATGCCCGAATCCTCAAGCGTCTTGATCGTGCTGGCTCCATCGTGCGCCGCGACCGCGCGACCGCGAAAGACCGAGAAGAACACGTCGACCGCGGCATCGAAGGCCGCCGAGTCCGGAAAGTCGCCGATGCCGAGCACCCCGAACACGTCGCCGAACAGCTCAGCATCGGTGATCTCGCGCGCGCGCGGAACAAGCCGGGTGTTGTAGCGCGCCAGAACGTCCCCAGCGCGAGCAAGGGCGCCCGCCGCCGGAGTCGCGCCGCAGCTCTCAGCGGCAGCGGCCAGAGCGCGCGGATACTCCCGCTGCCAGCTCAGTGGCAGGCCGGCGTAGTCGAGCAGGGTGTCGCCGAGGTCAAACCCGACTGCTGAGAACACCTCTCCCCCCGTCTGCCCAACATGTTGCGCATGAGCGGCGCTCCGGCGAGGACAACAGGATAGCGCTCACTGGAGTTGGAGTCGCCCCACGTCCGCCCTCGACGCAGAGGCTGCGGGCATAGTCGCCGGCCGCGCCGTCGAGGAGCGGGCTCAGATCGGCCGTAGCGAGATTGCACTCGCCCACGGGCTCATCGGCGGGCACGTAGTCGCGTCCAGAGAACGAGGCACTGCTACGGGAGCCGAGGAGCACGAGCGCGGGGCAGTCGTAGTACCAGGTCGTGTACACGCCCTCGGCCCTCAGACACTCAACGGCACGCTGGGCGATGGTGCGCTCGGTGTCCGCGGAGGTGACTGACGCCGCCAGCTCGGCCATCGCCGCCCGTGCTGCCGACTGCGCGGCCTTCGTCTCGTCCAGTGGAGTCACGTCGCCCCGTGTAGCTCTAGCATGTTGCGCATGAGCGGCGCTCACGCGCTGACATCAGGATAGCGCTGACGGCGTCCGCTCGATGGACTTGTTGCCCGAGCGACCCCGAGCATTCGAATCCCGGACTGCCTCGTATCTAACCCTCCGGTTCCCGTGGCGGGCGTCGAGGCACACCCGGCCGCGGGACGCGTCAGTCTCACCTACTCCGACGGACCTAGGAGCGGCTCGACCACCTTGCGGGTATCCGCGCCGCCAACAACGGCAACGATCTCAAGGGTCGCCCCAGAACCGCGCCACCTGAGGTTCCACGATTCGAACAACGCTAGATCGTCGCATGCCATCAGCTGAAAGCACCGCGAGAAGTTGGGCTCGACCCAACTGTCGATGTAGGTGAGGCCATCGGGCAGCAGACGCCCCTCATCACGCAGACGCTGGTAGATCGGGACCATGTCGTTGTCACGGAACCGCTCGATGATCATGAAGAGCATTCGGCCTCCCCTGCGGGCACCACAGCAGCCCGGCTAGCTGTTCTGTATCACGAGGTGGCCGAGCTCCCCGCGGTATTGGAAGGCGAAGACGAGGTTGGGCCAGTCAGGACGACTGAGGATGCGGTGGGAGCCGGTCTGGCGCTCAACCGTCCAGCCGATTCGCAGCAGAGCGACGAGGACCAGCTTGGCGCGGGTGCTGGGCCACTCGCTCACGCAGCGGCGAAGGAGATGTTCAGGTACTCGTGCCCGGCCTCTTCGTTCTCGAGCCGGTCCGCGACGACGCGCAGAGAGAGAGCCTGCACGCGAGCGATGGCGTCGTCCTGGCTCGAACCGTAGGCGAGCACGCCTGGCAGCTCGACTACCTCGGCGATCCAGCGCCCATCAGTCTCGCGCTCAAGCTCGATTCAAAAGACGACCGACGTCACTCACCTCCCTGAGACACCGCGAGCAAGGATACTACCCCGCCGCGCCCATGGCGGACGCTGCGAACCAGCTACGCCGAAAGCTCGGTGCATGACCTGTGCGCTGTGCGCCCACAGTGCATGTCGGCGCTCCGGCGCATCCGGTTGATGCACTTGTCGGGAGGCCCTGCCGCCTACAGGAACCGCTCCACGATGACCTCATCGATGTACCGGTCGCCAGCCTTGAGCTGACGCTCGGCTCGCCCAACTACACGAAAGCCTTGAGCCTGATAGGCGGCGAGAGCAGCTGGATTGTCAGCGCGCACGTAGGTGAACAGCTTCTCGTAGCCCTTGGCCCGAGCGGCGGTGAACGTGGCCGCGAAGAGCCGAGTCGCGACGCCGCGGCGTCGATGCGCGGCGACGACGTACGTGCCGAGCACGCCGACGTGGTCGAAGAGGCGAGTGTACGGCGCGAACGGCTCAAGACTCTGGAACCCGACGAGTCCGCCGTCCCAGACGGCGACGTTGAAGACGCCCCGCTCAGGAAAGCCGGCAATGTAGGTGCGCTCGTCGGGTTCGGAGAGCGGGGAGTCGAAGGCGACCGGCTCCGCCTCGATGATGGGGTTGAGCACGCCGAGGACGGCCGCCGCGTCGTCGACGCATACTTCACGGATGATCAGGTCCACAGCCACCGCCTCGCTCGCGCTTCGGGGTCCGCCCGACAAGGATTCGGCATTATGGACAGGACCCCGAATCCAGCTGCCGACTGCTGCAGAGGAAGGTACCGCATAGGTAGCAGGATCGATTATCCAGTCTGTTTCTTGCGGCTCGCGTGCTCGGCCTCCATCGCTCTCCAGTGCCGGTCCATCTTCTCGGAGAGCCACACCTTGATCACCGACTGGCGGGTAACGCCCAGGCGCTTCGCCTCGTTGTCGAGAGCTTCCACCATCCACAACGGCAGGTCGACGTTGACGCGCTTGACGTCGCGATTGGGGCGCACGCGACTGGAGAGATCCACGTACTCCATGATGTCTTCGACCCCGTCGTCGAACTTCTTGTCGAACTCCTCAGCGTCCATGCGCCTCGACCTCCTCTGCGCGAGACCTGCGGACCGAGATGAGTCTCACGTTCTCTGCGCGATACGTGACTACGGCGGTCCAGTGTTTGGAACCTATCCTGCCGATCACGAGAAATCGCGGCTCGGCTTCGCGCTCGACCCTGAACCTGTCGAGGTCCTCATCCAGCCAGAGTTCTTGTGCCTCGACGAAGTCGATCCCATGCTTGAGCTTGTTGATCCTGCTCTTGCGCTCGTCGAACTCGAACCCGGGAATCGGTCTCCCCTTATTATCCATAAAGTATCCCTTTTCTGAACCAGCGCCAAGCGGACGCAAGGTGCCGCCCCAGGTCAGGGAGTCGAGCGGGCTGCGCATGCCCTGACCGCCACGGTTCAGAACCTGGGTGTAGATCATGGTCGTGCCGACGTCCTTGTGACCAAGGACTTCCTGGATGGTGCGGATGTGGTAGCCGCTCTCGAACAGGTGGGTGGCGAAGGAGTGGCGCAGCGTGTGACACGTTGCGGTAGAGGAAGAGGATCGCGGAAAGCGTCTGCGTCGAGGCGCTGACCTTCTCCTCGGCCGCAAGATGGCCGACGAAGGCGTCGATCTCCGGCTCGGCCACGTCGGCCGGGTGCCGAAGGCCGTGAAAGCAGACGTACTGCCGCACCCAGCCGCAATAGGACTGCTCGGTGCGGCGACTGTAGTGGCGGACGCCCAAGGTGGCCTGCGTCTGTGTGATGAGCTCGGACACCACCTCAGTCTGGCGGGGCGGCGCCCGAGTTCAACGGGTGACGGGGAACGTCAACGGGGCGGCGGCCGGCGCATGCCGGGCCGCCGCCCCGTCGCGAGGAAGCGTGCGTTCGCGGCCTCGCGGCCTGGTGGCCTCGAGGCCGCTAGACCTTCTTCACGCCGGCGATGAGCTTGCTCACGACGTCCTGGGCATCGCCGTAGACCATGCGCGTGTTGTCGCCGTAGAAGAGCTTGTTCTCGATGCCGGCAAAGCCGGCACCGCGGCCGCGCTTGACGACGATGACGTTCTGCGCCTTGTCCACGTCGAGGATCGGCATGCCGTAGATGGGGCTACCGGGATCGTCGCGCGCCGCCGGGTTGACGACGTCGTTGGCGCCGATCACCAGTGCCGCATCCGCCGTCGGGAAATCGCCGTTGATCTCGTCGAGGTCGTAGATCATGTCGTAGGGCACGCCCGCCTCGGCGAGCAGCACGTTCATGTGCCCGGGCATGCGGCCGGCCACCGGGTGGATGGCGAACTTGACCTGCACGCCCTTCTCCTGCAGCAGCTTGGCGAGCTCCCAAACCTTGTGCTGCGCCTGAGCGACCGCCATGCCGTACCCAGGCACGATGATGACCTTCTGGCCGAAGGCCATGGTGATGGCGGCGTCGTCTGGGGCCGCCTCCTTCATGGAGCCCTCCGGGCCCTCGGCCAGCTCCTGGCCGCCGTGCGCCCCGAAGCCGGCGAAGAGCACGTTGGCGATGGAGCGGTTCATGGCCTTGGCCATGAGCTGCGTCAGCAGCGTGCCGGCCGAGCCGACGACGATGCCGGCGATGATCAGCGCCGCGTTGCCGAGCACGTAGCCCTCGAGGCCGACGGCGAGGCCGGTGAACGCGTTGTAGAGCGAGATCACCACAGGCATGTCGGCACCGCCGATGGGCAGCGTCATGAGCACGCCGTAGAGGAGCGCCAAGGCGAAGAAGAGGCCGAGCGTGGGACCGACGGGGCCGCCGAGGTGACCGGTGTGCTGCAGGGTCACGAAGACGCCGAGGACGATGGCCGCGGCCAGAACGAGGATGTTGAGCACGTTCTGGCCGGGGAACAGGAACGACTTCTTGATGATCCCCTGCAGCTTGGCGAAGGCGATCATGCTGCCCGAGAACGAGATGGAGCCGATGAGCGCGCCGATGACGCCGAGGATGGCGAAGCTCGGCGTCATGGTCGTGGAGCGCAGGAACTCGTTGGCGGCGATCAGCGCCGCCGCGCCGCCGCCCATGCCGTTGTAGATGGCGACCATCTGCGGCATGTCGGTCATCGCCACGCGGCGCGCGGCGACGTAGGCGACCGAGCCGCCGATGGCGACGGCGACGACCATCAGCAGGTAGTTCGTCATGTCCGGCTCGAAGAACGTCGCGATGACCGCCACGAGCATGCCGACGCCGGCCCACACGATGCCACGCCGCGCCGTGCGCGGCGAGCTCATGCCCTTGAGGCCGAGGATGAAGAGCACGGCCGCGGCGACGTAACTCAGCTGGATCAGGTCAGCGCGCATCGTCGCCCGCCTTCCCGGCGGCGCCG
>CAIWHY010000528.1 GCA_903912585.1 uncultured Thermoleophilia bacterium
GCCCGGCGGCTCCTGCCAGCCGTGCCGCAGCCGCGTGATCGCGGCGACCTGCATGGCACACGTCTTCGCCGACCTGGCTCTCGCCGGGCACTCCGCCGTGCTACCGTTGCACGAGGCGATCGACGTGGCCGACGCCGTCGGCCGCGCCCTCCCGCCCTCCTTGCTCTGCACGTCGGAGGGGGGCGCCTGCGCGGCCCCCACGGCGCGGACGCTGCGCGAGAAGTTCCGCCGCTGGTTCGACGAGACGCCGCCCCAGGAGCGGCCGCCGGGCAGCCTGATCTGACCGTCGTGAGGAGACGCCCGAATTGACTGAAGACCTGCGGTACGTGGGCAAGAGCTACCCGGTCCACGACGTGGCCCAGAAGGTCACCGGCGAACTGGTCTACGGGAGCGATCTGAACTTCCCCGGGATGCTCCACGCCAAGCTGCTGCTGAGCCCGATCGCGCACGGCATGGTCAGGAGCGTCGACTCGTCGCGCGCGGAAGCTCTCCCCGGCGTCATCAGGGTGTTCTCGCATCTGAACTCGCCGGCGGACACGTACTGCCGCGCCCGCATCTACCCGGGGCAGGAGTGCGCGATCGACGAGACGCTCTTCAGCGAGCACGTGCGCTTCGTGGGCGACCGCGTGGCCGCCGTGGTGGCCACCAGCCAGGCCATCGCCGAGGCCGCCGTCGCGTTGATCGAGGTCGACTACGAGGAGTTGCCGGCTCTGCTCACGACCGAGCAGGCGCTGGAGCGCGCGGACGTCCCGATCCACGCCGACGGCAACCTCCTCTACGAGCACCACATCGAGAGCGGGGAGCGCGTGGACACCTCCGGCGGCGTGCTCGTGTCGAGCACTACCGGCACGCCTCGCGTCCACCACGCCGCGCTCGAGCCTCACGTCTGCGTGGCGCAGGGGCACAGCACCGGCGGGCTCACCGTGTGGACCACGAGCCAGGGTGTCTACGGAGTCCGGACGGTGATCGCCGAGCTTCTGGGGCTTGAGTACCACCGCCTGCGCGTCATCAAGGTGCCGATGGGCGGCTCGTTCGGTGGCAAGACGGAGTTCATCCTCGAGCCGGTGACGGCCTTCCTCGCGCACGAGACGAGGCGCGCCGTCAAGCTCCTGTTCGACCGCGAGGAGTGCATCCGCGCGACCATGGTCCGTCCGGCCACGGAGACCACGATCCGCACGGCGTGCGCCGCGGACGGCCGCCTGCTCGACTTCGAGGCGGCGACGACGCTCGACTCCGGAGGGTACGCCGCCAGCACGCCCGACTACGCCGATCACATGTGCGAGAAGGTGACCAGGCTGTACCGCTTGCCGCACTACGACCACCGCTGCCAGGTGGTGTACACCAACACGCCGGTGGCCGGCGCGGCGCGCGGCTGGGGCGCACCGGAGATGATCACCGCCGTAGAGATCCACCTCGACAAGGTCGCCAGGCGCCTGCGCCTCGACCCCGTCGATCTGCGCCTCAAGAACCTGATCCAGCCCTTCGACATCGACCCGGTCACCGACATGTCCCTGGGTGACGCCCGGGTGGTCGAATGCCTCGAGCGCGGCGCCGTCGCCTTCGACTGGACCGCGCGGCGCGCGCGCGCGCGCGGCAAGGGCCGGTACCGCCGCGGCGTCGGCGTGGCCTGCGGCGCCCACAAGAACGGGATGTTCGGCCATTTCCCCGAAGCCAGCAACATGGCGCTCAAAATGAACGAGGACGGCACGTTCGAACTCAGCGCGAGTCTCCATGAGGTCGGCTGCGGCGTCGTCACCACCATGAAGATCATCGTCGCGGAGGTGCTCGGCGTGCACCCCGATCTCATCGCCGCCGGCGAGGCCGATACCTCGACGACGCCCTTCGACTACGGGACCTTCGGGAGCCGCATGACCTACGTGGCGGGCGCGTGCGCCGAAGTCACGGCGAAGAAGCTGAAGAGCGCCATCCTCGCCGCCGCGGCCGACGTGCTTCAGGCTCCTGTCGAGGAGCTGGTGGCCCGCGAGGGCGTGGTGTACGTCGCGGGCGCTGAGGCGCGCAGCGTCGCGTTCCGCGACATCGCCCGCTTCGGCGACATGAAGCACCTGCCCGCGATCCGGGCGGCGGTCACGTACTACGCGACCTCCAACCCAGGGTCGTACTCGGTGCAGTTCGCGGAGGTCGAGGTGGATTGCGCCACCGGCCTCACGGCGGTCACCGACTTCCTCGCCGTCGGTGACGTCGGCCGCGCCATCAACCGCGGCATGGTCAAGGCGCAGTTCCAGGGGGCCGTGCAGATGGGGATCGGCTACGCGCTCTACGAGCACGTGGACGTCGACGAGGCCGGCCGCAGCGGCGTCGACGGGTTCAAGAACTACCACATGGTCAACGCGCCCGACATGCCCGACATCGACGTGCTCCTCGTGGAGCACGAAGGCGACCACGGGCCCTTCGGCGCCAAGAGCGTCGGCGAGATCGCCATGGTCCCCACGGCGGCGGCCGTGGTCAATGCCGTCAACAACGCGCTCGGCACGGAGCTCTCGGACCTGCCGCTCATCCCCGACCGCATCATCGCGGCGCTCGCCGCGAGCGCAGGCGGGGGTGCCTGATGGAGCTGCTCCTCACGGTCAACGGCACCGTCTGGGAGGTCAGCGCCCGCCCCACGGCGCGGCTCATCGACGTCCTGCGCGACCAGATGGGCCTCAGCGGGACCAAGGAGGGATGCGGCGAAGGGGAGTGCGGCGCCTGCACGGTCATCGTGGACGGCAAGGCCGTCAACTCGTGCGTCATGCTCGCCGTGCAGGCGCTCGGCAAGGAAGTGCTCACGGTGGAAGGCCTCGCGGCCTCCGGCGAGCTCGACACGCTGCAGCAGAAGTTCGTCGAGCAGGGAGCCGTGCAGTGCGGCTTCTGCACGCCGGGCATGCTCATGTCGGCCAAGGCGCTGCTGATGGCGAACCCGCTGCCCTCTGACCAGGACATCCGCACGGCGCTGGCAGGGAACCTCTGCCGCTGCACGGGCTACAAGAACATCGTGGCCGCGGTCCGGGCGGCCAGCGGCCAGGAGACCGTGGCCATGGAAGTGCCGTCGGAGAAGGAAGAACTCCTCGCCGACCTTGCGGTGCCCGGCCTTGCGCCGGCGAAGCTCGACGAAGGAGGCGAGTGACGTGTCCACCACGGACGTAGTCGCGCCTGCCACCACCGACGAGCTGGTCGCAGCGCTCGCGCGAGCGACTCCAATGACCCGGCTGCTCGCCGGCGGCACCGACCTCGTGAACGACATCCGGCGCCCGGGGCGGCAGACGGACCTGCTCATCGACCTCTCGCACATGCCCGCGCTGTCGTACGTACGCCACGACGGCGACATGCTGCGCGTCGGCGCGATGACCACCTTCACCGAGCTTCAGGCTGACCCGCTGGTGCACGAACACGCCTTCTGCCTGGAGCGGGCGGCATCACAGGTCGGCTCCGCCCAGATCCGCAACGTCGCCACCATCGGCGGCAACGTCGCCAACGCTTCGCCGTGCGCCGACGGCGCGACCGCTCTCGTTGCCTTGAGCGCCGAGGTGACGACCCTCGACGGCTCAGGGCACCGCGCGACCCGGCCGCTCCGCGACGTCCTTCTCGGCTCGGGCCGGACCGCTCTGACCGACGGCGAGGCGATCGTCGAGTTCGCGTTCGCCGCCCTCGGCAACGAGCATCGCTCGGCGTTCGCCAAGATCGGGTGGCGCACCGCGGTCTCGGTCGCGCGCCTCAGCATGGCGCTCGTCGTCCGTTTCGACCCCGTCGCCGAGGTGCTGAGCGAGGTGCGCGTCGGCCTCGGCGCGGTCGGCGAGACGGCCTTCAGGGACGCGGTCCTCGAGGGCCTCCTCGAAGGGCGCCCGGCCGACGAGGAGTCGGCCCGGATCCTGGCCGAGGGCTGCGCCGACGCGGTCCGGCGCTCCATCCCGGGCCGGTACTCCCTGCCTTACAAGGAGCGCGCCGCCGTGGGCCTGGCTTACGACGCCTGGAACGCCCTGCGCATCTGCCCGCCTTGCGAGCCCGCCTGGGGCTAGGCTGAGACGGCGAGCGCGGCGCTCCCGCCTCCTCGGACATTTTGCGTCGCAGAGGTGGCCAAAAGCTGCAGAATGTTCTCTTCTCGTCTTGACGCGAAGAACTTTTGCCTGAATACTCGGGCGGTCGCTTGTCGTCGGTGGAAGGAAGCCATGGACTCCCTCGATCGTGACGTCCTTCTGGCCCTGCAGGCCGATGGACGCAAATCGAATCTGTCGCTCGCGCGCTCGCTCGACATGTCGCCGTCGGCGATGCTCGGCCGCGTGCGGCGCCTCGAGCGCAACGGCGCCATCCGCGGCTATCGCGCCATCATCGATCCCGCCGCGCTGGGGATCACCGTGCGCGCCTTCGTGGTCGCGCGCCTGCGGGAGCACAGCGAGCGCTCCATCATGGCGTTCGAGAAGGGCATACAGACCGTGCCCGGCGTGCGCGCCTGTTACCACGTCACCGGGCAATTCGACATGGTGGTCGAGCTCGCACTGCGGGACCTCGACCATCTCGGGCAGCTGATCAGGGTCGATATCGCCCGCATCCCCGGCGTCATGAACCTCGAGACCATGCTCATCATGGCCGAGCCCGTCCAGGATGAAGGCTGGCCGATCGTCACCGAAGTCTGAGTCCGTATCGGCTCCGCCGTCGCGAGCCGCCCCGTCCGTCTTCCAGGAGGCACACCATGTCCGCCAAGAAAGGTCTCTTCGACCTGCACGAGATGAAGCGCTCCGGCCAGAAGATCACCTGGCTCACCGCCTACGACTACCCCACCGCCACCTTCGAGGAGGCCGCCGGCGTCGACATGATCCTGGTCGGCGACTCGCTCGGGATGTGCGTCTACGGCTACCCGGGCACGGTGCCCGTGACCATGGACCAGTGCATCGTCCACAGCGAGGCCGTGCGCCGCGGCGCTCCCAACACGTTCGTCGTCGGCGACATGCCGCTGGGCAGCTACCAGGCCTGCGACGAGGACGCGGTGAGGAGCGCCATCCGCTTCCTCAAGGAGGCCAACGTCGACGCCATCAAGCTCGAGGGCGGCGTGCGTACGGTGAGCCGCGTCAGGGCGATCCTCGACGCCGGCGTCGCCGTCTGCGGCCACATCGGCCTCACGCCCCAGAGCTCAGGCCAGCTCGGCGGGCACAAGGCCCAGGGCCGCACGATCGAGTCGGCCAAGCTCGTCGTCGAGGACGCCCGCGCCCTCTGCGAGGCGGGCGTCCAGCTGCTCCTCGTCGAGGCCGTGCCGCCGGAAGTCGCCGCCTTCATCCGCGACGAGCTGCCGATCCCGGTGCTCGGCATCGGCGCCGGCGAGCAGGTCGACGGACAGCTGCTCATCGTCAGCGACGTGCTCGGCACCTTCCAGGCCTTCACGCCCAAGTTCGTCAAGAAGTACGCCGACATCGCCGGCGTGGCCACCTCGGCCCTCACGGAGTATGTCAAGGACGTGCGCGCCGGCGCTTTCCCCGAGGAGCAGCACTGCTACCACATGCTCGCGGGCGAGGACGAGAAGTTCGCCGCGTACACCAAGGAATGAGCCCCGCAGCGCACGCACGCGACGTCGACCTCGCGCAGCGGGTCGCCCGCCTCGGCACCGAGACGGTGTTCGCCGTCTCGGCAGAGGCGGCGGCGCTGGCCGTCCAGGGCAAGACGATCTACCCGTTCCACCTCGGCGACCTCGATCTGCCGACGCCCGAGAACATCGTGGAGGCGTCGCTTGCGGCCATCCGCGACGGCAAGACCACGTACTGCCCCAACGCCGGCATCCCCGAGCTGCGCGACGCGCTGGCCGCGGACATAGGGCGCGCGCGCGGCCTCGAGTACACGCGCGAGAACGTCTCGGTCCAGCCGGGCGGCAAGCCGGTCATCGGCAAGTTCCTGCTGGCACTGATGGACCCGGGCGACGAGGTGCTCTACCCCAACCCGGGGTTCCCGATCTACAGCTCGCTGATCGAGTTCCTCGGCGGCGTCGCGGTGCCCTACGGCTTCCGCGAAGGCGCCGAGCGCTTCGACCTTGACCTCGAGGCGATCGAACGGCGGATCACGCCGCGCACCCGCCTCCTGATCCTCAACGACCTGCACAATCCCACCGCCGCCGAGTGCTCGGCCGAGGAGCTCGAGCGTCTGGCCGAGCTCGCCCTCGAGCACGACCTGTTCGTGCTCAGCGACGAGGCGTACTTCGACGTGCGCTTCCAGGGCGCCAGCCGCTCGATCGCCGCGCTGCCCGGCATGGCCGAGCGTACGGTGATCCTGTACACGTTCAGCAAGAAGTACGCCATGACCGGCTGGCGCTTGGGCGCGGCCATCGGCCCCAAGCCAGTCGTCGACGTGATCACGACGCTGAACGTGAACATGGAGTCGTGCACGAGCCACTTCACGCAGTACGGCGGCGTCGCCGCCCTGACGGGCGATCAGGCCGCCGCCCGCGCGATGATGGCTACGCTCAAGGGGCGGCGCGACGCCGCCCTCGCCGCCCTCAACGCCACGCCGGGCGTCCATTGCCTGACGCCGGAGACGACGTTCTACGTGTACCCCAACGTCACCGGCGCCGTGAAGCTCACGGGCTGCGACGGCCACGAGAGCTTCCGCAAGCTCGTGCTCGAGCGCACCGGCGTGTCATTCTGCACGCGGCTCCACTTCGGCCCCGCGCTCGAGGGCGAGGACCAGTACTACTTGCGCCTCGCCTACTCGGGCGTGAGCACCGCGCAGATCCAGGAAGGCCTCGGCAAGCTCAAGGCCCTCATCGAGAGCTACACCTGATCCCCGGAGGAGACAAGACGATGAAAGACCTGCCCACCTCTGTACTCAACAGCCGCTTGACGCTTCTCTCCGATGAGAAGTGCCGGGCGATCTACGACGCGGCGCTCACGATCATCGCCGACATCGGCATGACCGTGCCGCACGCCGAGGCGCGCGCGATCCTCGTCAAGGGCGCCGGCGCCACCGTCGAGGGCGAAGATCTCGTCAAGATCCCGCGCGAGGCCGTGGCCAAGGCGCGCGAGACCGTGCCGTCGATGATCCCCGTGTTCGACCGCAAGGGCGAGCCCGCCATGCAGCTCGGCGGCTTCAACTCGTACTTCGGCACCGGCTCGGACCTGATGAGCATCTACGATTTCGAGACGCGCGAGCGTCGTCGCAGCGTCCTCGCCGACACGGCGCGCATGGCTCATCTGTGCGACGGCCTCGCCAACATCGACTTCATCATGTCCGCCGCCCACCCGCACGACGTCGAGGCCTACGCCTCCTACCTCGAGTGCTTCCGCGCCATGGTGAGCAACACCACCAAGCCGATGGTCATGACGGCCGCCGGCGTCGAGGACCTCGAGGTCATGTGGAAGATCGCCAGCGAGTTCCGCGGCGGCGCCGAGGAGCTGCGCGCCAAGCCGTACTTCATCCAGTACGGTGAGCCGGTCAGCCCGCTGCAGCATGCGCCCGAGGTGCTCGACAAGCTGCTCTTCTGCGCCGACTGGGGCATCCCGCTGATCTACTCGCCGGCGCCCATCGCCGGCGCGACCGCGCCGATCACGCACGCGGGCCACATCGTCCAGGCCGTGGCGGAGTCTCTCTTCGGCGTCGTCATCCACCAGCTCCGCCGCCCCGGCTCCCCCGTTCTCACCGGCATGGGCCCGGTCAAGCTCGACATGAGCACCGTGCAGGCGCTCTACAACTCCGCCGAGTACTACACGGCCTACCTCGGCATCACCGAGATGGCGAAGTGGATGGACATCCCCAACTGGGGCTACGCCGGCACCAGCGACTCGCAGTGCGTCGACGCCCAGGCGGGCATGGACATCGCGGAGCTCACGCTGCTCTCGATGCAGGCCGGCTCCAACCTCAACCACGACATCGGTTACCTCGACTTCGGCCTCACCGGCGCGGGCGAGGCGGTCGTCATCACCGACGAGGTCATCTCGCTCAACAGGCGCACGCTCGAGGGCATCGAGGTCAACGAGGAGACGCTCGGCCTCGACGCGATCGCCCAGGTCGGCCAGGGCGGCGACTTCCTGGGCAGCAAGCACACCAAGCGGCATGTGCGCCAGCTGCAGTGGCGGCCGACGATCATCAACCGCGCCACGCAGAGGAACTGGGAGGCGGACGGCTCCCCCGACCTGACGGAGAAGGCCAACCGCAGGGTGCGCGACATCATGGCCGGCCACACACCCGAGCCGATGCCGGCGGAGCTGAAGGCCAAGATGGACGCTATGGTCGACGCTTACGTAGCGGCGGGCAAGTGAGCTGAGGTCCGCCGTCGCACCATCGTTGTTGAAGTACCCACACTTGCGAATCTGAGGAGAGAGTCATGAGCGACGAGCTCTACGCACAGATGAAGCAGAGCGTCATCGACGGCGAGTCCGAAGACGCCGAGCGCCTCGCCCAGGAAGGCCTCGACGCCGGCCTCTCCGCCGGCAACATCCTCGACCTCGGCTTCGTCAAGGGCATCGAGGAGGTCGGC
>CAIWHY010000529.1 GCA_903912585.1 uncultured Thermoleophilia bacterium
CCCGGTCGCCTACCAGCGGATCTCCCGCTCCGCCGGGTCGGCCTCCGCCGGGTCGGCCTCCGCCGGGCCGGCCTCCGCGCGGCCGGGCTCCGCGGCCTCTGCGTCCGGCCCAGCCTCCGCGTCCGGCTCCGCCTCTGCACACGGCCTCGCCTCTGCGTCCGGCCCCGCCTCTGCGTCCGGCCCCGCCTCCGCGTCCGGCTCCGCCTCTGCACACGGCCTCGCCTCTGCGTCCGGCCCCGCCGCGCCGGCGCTCCTGCTCGATCCGCGCCTGCGCGAGATCGACCTCGGCGACTACGAGGGCCGCTCGTGGGAGGAGTTCGAGGCCGACGAGGCGCTCACGGCCGCCTTCGCCGTCGACCCCTACGGGACGGCGCTCCCCGGCGGCGAGTCGCTGGCGCACATCGAGGCGCGCGTCATGGCGGCGGTCGCCGACATCCTCGCCGCCCACGGGCTGCGCGACGACGGCGGCCTGACCACGGAGTCCGTCGCGACCGCCGACGCCAGCGCCTCCGCGGCCGGCTTCCACGCCTCCGAGCCGGGTGAAGCGGCCTGCATCGTCAGCCACGACGGGCCGATCCGCGCGATCCTCAACCACTACCTCGGGGTGCCGCCGGAGAAGTGGTGGGCGTTGTCCACCACGCACGGCGGCGTCTCGCTGCTGGAGTTCAACGGCGGCTGGGTCAACATCCGCTTCGTGAATGCCACGAGCCACCTCGAAGGGCTGGCCGAAGCCGCGCACGCGCCGTCCGGCGCGGACTGACGCCAGGCCCAGGGCCGGCCGTGCTCTTCCTCCCGGGCGACTGGCGGCTCGCCGGCGCCACCGTCCTCCTCGCCGGCCTGTTCGACATCGCGCTCGGCGAGCCGCCGGCCGCGCTGCACCCTGTCGTCTGGATGGGCCGGCTGATCGGCGCGTTCATGGCGCGCCGGCCACACGGCCGTCCCCGCGCCGAGCTCGCCTACGGCCTCCTCGTCGTACTGGCGACTGCCGGCTCCGCTGCGCTCGCCGGCGTTGCCCTGACCCTCGTCCTGGGCCGCCTGCCCTGGTGGGTCGCGCTGCCCGCCGGCGCCTGGATGCTCAAGACGACGTTTTCGCTGCGCGGCCTCGTGCGCGCCGGCCGGGACGTGCAGCGCGCGCTCGGCAGTGACACCGTCGGCGCCAGGGCGCTCCTCTCCGCGCTCGTCAGCCGCTCCGCCGACCTCGACCCGCCGCTCATCGTGTCGGCCACCATCGAGTCGCTGGCGGAGAACCTCACCGACAGCGTCGTCTCGCCGCTCCTGTACTACGCGCTGCTGGGGCTGCCCGGCGCGCTCGCCTACCGCGCCGTCAACACCATGGACGCGATGATGGGATACAGGGACGACCGCGAGTACGTCGGCAAGGTCGCGGCGCGGAGCGACGACGCCGCCAATTGGGTCCCGACGCGGCTCGCGGCACTGCTCATCGTGGCCGCCGCGGCGCTCAAGCGCACGGCCCGGGCCGCCTGGACGGCGATGCGCACGCAGCACCGGCCGGAGTACGGGCCCAACAAGACGCTCGCCATCGCGACGATGGCCGGCGCGCTCGGCGTGCAGTTGCGCAAGCCGGGCGCCTACTCGCTCGGGTCGGCCGGGCGCCCGCTGACCGCCGCCGTGATCGGCGACGCGGCGTGGTTCGTCTGGGTCGCCGGCGGCGCCGCCATCGCCGCTGCCGCCGTCCTCGCCGCGGTGCTCGCGGCTTGGGCGGCCGCCTGAGCGAGGCCGCGCCGGCCCGCGCCGTCGCGCCGGCGCGGGATTGGCCCCGGCGGCAGGCGGGAAGGCACAGCGCAGCATGAAGAAGACCGACCGCAACGCGCTCGTCGCCTTCCCCATCGTCGTCCTCATCGGCGCGGGGATCGCCTTGGCGGGCAGCCAGGGCGGGGCCAAGGCCGGCGGGATCCCGGTGTTCGCGCTCTGCGTCGCCTTGGCCTTCGCGATCCAGTGGCTGGCCTTCATCCCGGCGTTCATCTTTCAGACCGAGCGCTTCTACGACCTGACCGGCAGCCTCACGTACATCGCCGTGACGATCGTCGCCGTGCTGCTGGGGCCAACGCCCGACACCCGTTCGTACGTGCTGCTCGCGCTGGTCCTGGTCTGGGCCGTGCGCCTCGGCAGCTACCTCTTCACGCGCATCCGCAAGGTCGGCAAGGACGACCGCTTCGACGCCATCAAACCGTCCTTCATCCGCTTCCTGAACACGTGGACGCTGCAGGCGCTCTGGGTGAGCATCACGCTGGCGGCGGCGCTGGCCGCGATCACGACCGACGTGCGCAAGGGTTTCGGCCTCCTCGCCATCATCGGGCTCGTCGTCTGGCTGGTGGGATTCGGGCTGGAGGCGACGGCCGATCGCCAGAAGAGCCTCTTCCGCGCAGACCCCGTCAACAAGGGCACGTTCATCCACACCGGCGTCTGGGCCTGGTCGCGCCACCCAAACTACTTCGGCGAGATCACCCTGTGGGTCGGCGTGGCGCTGATCGCCGTACCGGTGCTGCACGGCTGGCAGTGGGCGACGCTCATCTCGCCCGTCTTCGTCTTCCTGCTCATCACGCGCCTCAGCGGCGTGCCCATGCTCGAGAAGAAGGCCGACGCGAAGTGGGGCGGCCAGCAGGACTACGAGGCCTACAAGAAGCGCACGCCGGTGCTCGTGCCGCGGCCGCCGCGGGCGGCGGCCTTGCCGCGGGCGGCGTCGGGTGACCCGGAGCGATGACGGCGAGCGAGGAATCACCCGCAGGTCCGCCGCCACGTAGCTTCTGGGTCGGCGTCGTCTCACGTGCGCACGTGTTGCTGGGCGTCGAGGGCGGCTTCATCCAGCTCAACCACGGCAAGAAGGCGCCGCTGACGAGATTCAAGGCGGGCGACGGTCTGGTGAGGTACTCGCCGCGGACGACGTACCCGGACGGCGAGGTCCTGCAGGCCTTCACGGCCATCGGCAGGATCAAGTCCGCCGTGATCTACCAGGTCGAGATGACGCCGGATTTCGAGCCGTACCGGATCGACGTGGACTTCTTCGCGTGCGACGAGGCGCCGGTCCGCCCGCTCATCGACGAGCTCTCGTTCATCCGCAGCAAGACCCACTGGGGCGCGGCGTTCCGCTTCGGCCAGGTCAAGATTTCGGCTGAGGACTTCCTGCGCATCGCCACGGCGATGGGGTGCGACGCGTTCACGGTCGACCGGCCTTAGACTGCACCCGTCGGGAGCTTGAGCGGGAGGTGCGGATGGACCCGGTGCCCAGGTTCGAGGTCAGGCGAGGACTCACCACGGCGCAGGTGGACGATCTGCTCGGCCTGTACGCCGGCGAGTGGTGGACCAAGGATCGCACACCGGCCGACGTCGAACGGATGCTTGATGCCAGCGACCTCGTGTTCGCCGTGGTCGAGTGTTCGTCCGGGGCCGTCGTCGGGTTCGCGCGGGTACTCACCGACCGGGTCTACGTGGCACTGATCCTCGACGTGATCGTCGCGCCCGAGCACCGCGCGCGCGGTCTGGGCCGGCTCCTCGTCGAGACCATCCTGGAGGACTCCGGCCTTCAGGCTGTGAGGAGCATCGAGCTGGTCTGCCAGCCGGAACACGTCGCGTTCTACGAACAGTGGGGCTTCTCAGCGTGCGTCGGGCGATCCGGGCTGATGCGGCGGATGGCGGACCCGCGGCTTGGTGCGCCCACCGGGCACGAGCCCTCGGCGGCCCCGCCCCATGACTGATATTCGCGGCGAGCGGGACGGCGACGCGGCGGCGATCCGCGCCGTCCTCGGCGAGCCGGCCTACGCGACGAGTACGGCGCCGGGCCGGCTTTCCAGGCGCTCGAGCTGCGGCCCGGGTCGATCCCCGCAGGCGCGGGGCTGGTTCGGTACGCACCGGAGTTCGCTTCCCTGGGGTAGGCCGTCATCCCGCGACCGCGGTCGGGGACCGGTCGGTCGCCACTCTGGCGCGGTAGACTGCGCAGCATGGACGCCTACTTGACCGAGCGCGACAAGATGCTCCGCGGCGAGCCCTACGACTCGTACGATCCGGAGCTGCTGACCGCCCGGTTCGCGGCGCGCCGCCTCACGCGCAGGTTGAGCGGCCTCGACCCGGAGGACGCCGCCGGCCGGGGCGAGGTCCTGCACGCCCTGCTCGGCGGCATCGGTCCCGGTTCCTGGGTCGAGGCGCCGTTCCACTGCGACTACGGCGCCCAGATCAGCATCGGCGCGCACGTCTTCATCAACATGGCCTGCGTGTTCCTCGATGCCGCCCCCATCACGCTCGGCGACGACGTCCAGCTGGGTCCCGGCGTCCAGCTGCTCACGTCGGACCACCCCCGGGACGCCGAACAACGCGCGAGCGGCGTGGAGTGGGCGTACCCGATCACGATCGGCGCCCGCGCCTGGCTCGGCGGCGGCGTGATCGTGCTGCCCGGCATGACCATCGGTGAGGACGCCGTCATCGGCGCCGGCAGCGTCGTCACGCGGCCGGTCCAGCCGGGCGTCGTGGCCGCGGGGAACCCGTGCCGCCCGATCGCGACGCCATGAAGCCTTCGCGTCGACCCAGCTTCGGCCGCGTGCGATCAAGGAGGAGCCCGTGAAGGAGTTCGGCGGCAAGAACGTGTTCCTGACCGGCGGTTCGAGCGGGATCGGGCTCGCGACGGCCAAGCAGCTCGCGGCGGCGGGCGCGGACGTCGTCATCTTCGCCCGCGACGCCGGGAAGCTCGCGGTCGCGCTCGAGCAGATCGAGAGCCGTCGCGTCGCCGCGGCGCAGCGCTTCGCCTGCCGGCCGCTCGACGTTGCGGACCACGCGGCCGTGACCGCGGTCATGGGCGAGACCGTCGAGACTTTCGGCGCGCCCGACCTGCTGATCAACAACGTCGGGCGCGCCCTGCCGCACTATTTCGAGGACGTCACCTTCGAGCAGTTCGACGAGACCATGCGGACCAACCTGTACGGAGCGTGGAGCGCGACCGCGGCTCTGGTGCCGCACATGGGGGCCGGCGCCGCCATCGTCAACGTGTCGTCGATGGCCGGCTTCATGGGCGTCTTCGGCCTGTCCGACTACTGCGCCTCCAAGTTCGCCCTCGTCGGCTTCTCGGAGGCGCTTCGGCAGGAGCTTCGACCGCGCGGCATCGCCGTCTCGGTGTTGTGCCCGCCGGACACCGACACCCCGGGGCTCGCCCACGAGGACCTGACCAAGCCGGCGGAGACGAAGGCGGTGTCCGCCGGCGCCAAGCTCATGCAACCGGACGACGTCGCCAGGGACCTGATCAGAGGGATCGAGCGCGGGACCTTCATGATCGTCCCCGGCGGCGACGGCAAGCTGGCGTACTTCATGAAGCGGCACGCGCCCGGCGTGGTCGACGCGATCATGCGGCGCGGCATCCGCAAGGCCCGCGTGTAGAGGGTAGACGTCGACCGAGGCGAGGTGCCGATGAGCGCGTTCCCCGAGTATCACAAGTACGACGGACTGGGCCTGGCAGAGCTGGTGCGCACCGGCGAGGTGTCGCCGGCCGAGCTCCTCGACGAGGCGATCGCCCGCATCGAAGCCGGGAATCCGCGCCTCAACGCCGTCGTGCGCCCGATGTACGAGCAGGCCCGCGCGACGGCGCAGGCCCACCAGACGGCGCGGGCCGGCGCAAAGGCTCGGTCCGGCGAAACAGCGGACGCCGCCGCGCCCGGCGGGCCGTTCGCCGGCGTCCCCTTCCTGATGAAGGATCTGCTCTGCATGGTCGAGGGCGTGCCGACGAGCTGCGGTACGCGCATCCTCAAGGACGTCCCGGCGCCACATGACAGCGAGATGGTGCGCCGGTACCGGGCCGCCGGTCTCGTGATCGTCGGGAAGACCAACACGCCCGAGTTCGGCCTGCTGCCGTATACGGAGCCGCAGGCCTTCGGCCCGACCAACAACCCCTGGGACCTCGCGCGGACCGTCGGCGGCTCGAGCGGCGGGTCGGCCGCCGCCGTGGCCGCTGGCATGACGCCGCTGGCGGCCGGCGGAGACGGCGGCGGCTCCATCCGCATCCCGGCCTCGTGCTGCGGCGTCTTCGGCCTCAAGCCGACCCGCGGCCGCACTCCCGCCGGGCCGGACGTCGGCGAGAACTGGCGCGGCTACGTCCAGGAGCACGTGCTCACGCGCTCGGTGCGCGACAGCGCGGCGATGCTCGACGCCGTCGCCGGACCCGAGGTCGGCGCGCCCTACTGGGCGCCGCCGCGGGAACGGCCCTACCTGGAGGAAGTGACGACCGAGCCCGGCAAGCTGCGCATCGCCTTCTCGTCGCTCCCCCTTCTTGGTCACGACGTCGACGCCGAATGCGAGCGCGGGATGCGGGAGACCGTCCAGCTGCTCGAGGGGCTCGGCCACGAGCTCGTCGAGGCCTCGACTCCGGTGGACAGGGAGGCGTTCTCCGTCGCCTACCTCAAAGTGATCGCGGCGGAGACGAGCGACACGATCGCGCTGGCCGCGAGGCAGACAGGCCGCAAGTTGTCGCTCGGCGACTTCGAGATCGGCACGAGGGCGCTGGCGATGCTGGGCCGGGCCTTCAGCGCGGGCGAGTTCGCCGCGGCGCTGAGCTATCTGCAAGCGGCCTCACTGCGCATCGGCCGCTTCTTCGAGGGCTACGACGTCGTCCTGACGCCTACACTCGCCAGCCCGCCGGTGCTCACAGGCTCGCTGCAGCCCACGGCTGCGGAGCGCCGCCAGGTGGAGATCGTCAGCCGACTCAACGCCGGCTGGCTGCTGAAGGCGCTCGGCGTGATCAAGCCGCTGGCCGACAAGACGTTCGCGTTCATGCCGTACACGCCGGTCTTCAACGTGACGGGGCAGCCGGCGATGTCGGTGCCGCTGCACTGGACGGCCGGCGGCCTGCCGGTGGGCATGCACTTCGTCGGGCGGTTCGGCGACGAAGCGACGCTGTTCCGGCTGGCCGGACAACTCGAGCGCGCCCAGCCGTGGTTCGAGCGGACGCCTCCGGCGATCGCATGAGCGCGTCCGCGTGAGGGAGGTCGAGATGTTCGCCACTGCCGATCCAGGCGGCTACCAGCCGGTGGCGCCGGGCATCCGCCGCAAGACGTTGTGCCACGGGGACGCGACGCTGATCAGCGAGTTCCGCCTGGACGCCGGTCAAGTGCTGCCCATGCACGCGCACCCGCAGGAGCAGACCGGCTACCTGGTCGCCGGACGCCTGCGGCTGACCATCGGCGGCAGGACCCACGACGCCCGGCCGGGCGGCAGCTGGTGCATCCCCGGTGGTGTGGAGCACGGCGCGGACGTCCTCGAGGATTCGGTCGCCGTCGAGGTCTTCTCGCCGGTCCGCGAGGACTACCTGCCCGACGGGATCGAGCGGCCGGGCGCGGACGGCCAGCGATCGGCTGACCGGCATGCGGCCGGCTGACCTCGGCGACCGGGAACGTCTTCTCGACCTGATGGCGGATTTCTACGCCGAGTCCGGCTTCGTTCTGGACCGGCCGCATGCCGAAGGCGCGTTCACGACGCTGCTCGGCGACCCGCGCCTCGGCCGCGTTTGGCTCATCGAGCGGGACCTGGAGGTGGTCGGCTACATCGTCGTCACCTTCGTCTTCGCGATGGAGCACGGTGGGCTGGCGGCGTGGGTGGACGACCTGTACGTAGAGCCTCATGCCCGGGGCGCGGGTCTGGGCACTGCCGCACTCGCCGACGTCCGGGAGACCTGTGCCGGGCTCGGCGTGCGAGCACTCGCGGTGCAGGTCGGTCGCGACAACGTCGCGGCGCAGGCGGTCTACCGCAGCGCGGGCATGATGGCCATCGACCGAGGGCTGATGATGGTGAGTCTGGCGGGTCCGGTGCACCAGGCGTGATCAGCCCTCGCCGCGCGCGGCGTTCGCGGCGATGGCGTCGCACAGGTACTGCGTCATGCCTGGGCGGGCCGCGTCGTAGTTCGCCGCGAAGCGCGGGTCGGCGACGTACATGCGCCCGAGCTCGACGTGCATCTCGTGTGAGCACGGGTAGAACCAGCGGTCGATCTGGAGCCGGTGGCGCTCGGCCGTAGCAACGGCGCGGGCGTCGTCCGGCGCCACAGCCAGGTCCATGAGCGCCGCCAGGTCGTTGACGACCGCGTCGCTCTCGCGCTTGAATCGCGCCCAGTCGTCCTTGGTGTAGCCCCTTGTGCGTCGCGCCGACTCGCGGTAGGCGGCGGTGCCTCCCCAGCGCGCACGCGCCTCGTCCTCATGCTCCGACGGGTCGAAGTCGCCGAAGACCTCGAACAACTCCTCGTCGCTCATCTGCATCCTTCCTTCCAGTGACGCCAGCGTCTTGTCGATCACGGCAAGCATGGCCTCAAGACGGAGCGCGCGAGCCGCAAGTCGGTCGCGCTGCTCGCGCAGCACGGCGCCGCGGTCGTGGGCCGCGGAGGCCATGAGCTCCCGGATCTCGTCGAGCCGGAAGCCGAGCTCCTTGTAGAAGAGCACCTCCTGGAGCCGCTCCAGGTCGGCGGAGTCGTACAGGCGGTAGCCGGCCTCGGAGCGGCCGGACGGTCGCAGTAGCCCGAGTTCGTCGTAGTGGTGCAGGGTGCGGACGCTGATGTGGGCGATCCGCGCGACGTCACCGACCGCGTAGGCGGCGGAGGCGTGGCCGGGAGCCTCACGCTCGCCAGGGTCTCGGTTCGGGGCACTCATGAGCACAGCGTAGACCCTGACGTAACGTGAGGGTCAAGGGCCGCCGGGCGCCGGGCCGTACGACAGTGCCAATTCGGGCAGCCTCAACGGTTGCGGATGCGGCCGCGACGGCGCCCCGCGCGGCGCTCGCCCGCGTCTTGACGGCTCAGCCATCGATTGATAGGTTTTCTCATGCGGGTTGAGAACAGTTCTCAATCGGAGCCTGGGGAGCGCCACTCTTGACCGATCCGCCGCCGACGCACGACATCGAGGCCGTCTTCCGCGAGAAGGGCATTCCGTTCACGCGGCAGCGCCGCCTGATCTGGGAGTTCTTCGCCGGCGCCGACCGCGCCGCGACGATCACCGAGGCGGCCGACGCGCTGCGCGGCGACGGCGTCGGCCAGGCGACGGTCTACCGCACGGTCACACTGTTCTCCGACCTCGGCCTGCTGGCGCGCGTGCAGGACCGGCGCGGCGACATCTGCTACACGGCGCCTCCCATCGGCCACAGCCACCCGCTCGTCTGCGGAGTCTGCCGCAAGGTCGTCCGCTTCGATGGCGACGGCGATGTGCGGGACCTTGAGGCCCGGCTGGGCGCCGAGAGCGGCTTCGCCATCTACGGCCACCACCTCGAGGTGTACGGCATCTGCTCGGAGTGCCGGACGGCCAAGGACGGCGACCATGCCGGGTGACGCGGCTCGCCGCGCCGCCGCGCCACTCGCCGGCGCGGGGATCGCCGGCGCTCCCAAGCTCGCCGGCCGCCGCTTCTTCTGCTCGTGGAGCGGCGGCAAGGACGCCTACCTCGCCTTGCAGCGCGCGACGCTCCGGCGCGGCGTCCCGGCCGCGCTGCTGTGCATGCTGCACGAGGACGGGCGCGAGAGCCGCGGGCACGGCCTGCCGCTCGAGCTCCTCGAGGAGCAGGCCGCGGCGCTGGGCATCCCGCTGATCGCGCGCGCCACCACGTGGGACGACTACGAAGCCACTTACGTCTCCGTCCTCCACGATCTGCGCGCGCAGGGCGTCGAGGCCGGCGTGTTCGGCGACATCGACCTGCAGGCGCATCGCGACTGGGTCGAGGGCGTCTGCGCGGCCGCCGGCCTGAGCTGCCACCTGCCGCTCTGGCAGGAGGACCGCCGCAGCCTGATTGGCGAGGTTCTGGCGAGCGGCGTCCGCGCGACCGTGGTCGCCGTCGACGCCGCCAGGCTCGACGCGTCCTTCCTCGGCCGCGAGCTGACGCCGGCTCTCGTCACCGACCTCGAGGCCGCAGGCGCCGACGCCTGCGGCGAGGAGGGTGAGTACCACACCATGGTCACCGAGGCGCCCCTGTTCACCAGGCCCGTCTCGCTCGCCTGGGACGGCCACGTCTCGCGCGACGGCCACTGCATCCTCGCATTCACGCAAGTAGACTCACGAAGGGAGCACGAAGACAGATGAGCACCATCCGTTCCAGCCGGCGGCCCGCCGCCACGACTCGCCGCACCCTCGCCGCCGGCACCATCCTCGCCGCGCTCGCGCTGGCCGCGCTCGGCGCCATCGGCCTCACGGCCTGCGGCTCGAGCACCAGCTCCAGCGCCTCGCCGTCCGCATCGACCGCTGCCGGCGGCCCCATCACCGTCACCGACAGCGCCGGCAACACCGTCACGCTGCAGCAGCCGGCCAAGCGCATCGTCAGCCTCGCGCCCGCCAACACCGAGATCGCCTACGCGGTCGGCGCCGGCAGCAAGATGGTGGCCGGCACCACCTACGACGACTACCCCGCCGCCGCCAAGAGCCTGCCCAAGGCCGGCGACTTCTCCAACCCGAGCGTCGAGAAGATCGCCTCGTTCAACCCCGACCTCGTGCTCATCACCGGCGGCGTGCAGGCGCCTCTGCGCGCGAAGCTCACGAAGCTGGGCATGAGCGTCTACGTCATCGACCCGACCACCTACGCGGGCGTGATGACCGACATCGCCAACGTC
>CAIWHY010000530.1 GCA_903912585.1 uncultured Thermoleophilia bacterium
GCCGCCGCCGGCGACGTCGCCGGTGCCGGCCGTGAGCTTGGTCCAGAGGATGGAAGTGCGCGTGGGCGCCCCGGCGGGAAGTCCTATCGTCTGCGTGTAGTAGATAGAGCCGTCGCGCACCACCGGCGTCGAGCGGATCATGTCGTCCTGGGCTTCGATCCTGACCGGCGTGCCGCCACCCGTCCCCGGTGCTTGGGGAAGGGCGTTGCCGTCCACCGGA
This sequence comes from uncultured Thermoleophilia bacterium, assembly GCA_903912585.1. Lineage (GTDB taxonomy): Bacteria > Actinomycetota > Thermoleophilia > UBA2241 > UBA2241 > CAIXSE01. Next base: position 221 of record CAIWHY010000530.1, read on the forward strand.
GTCCACGTGAGGCCGCGGCTCTTCGTGGCTCCGACCGCGTACACGGGCACGCCGCCCGCCCCCTTGGTGATGGTGTCCACGCGGTAGGACCCGGGGCTGTCATACGACTGCGTCGGCACGTAGAGCGTGCTCTCGGTGGGCGAGTAGGTCGCGGCCGGGGAGGAGCAGTAGTCGGAGCCGGTGAGGAACCACGAGGTGCGCGTTCCGGCGCGCAGGGCCGGATAGTCCACCACCAGCACTTTAGAGTTCACGTACGAGCCGAGCTTGTTGTCGTACATGTTGACGTTGACGGCGATGTAGTCCTTGTTGAAGCCGATGGTGGGAAAGTCCGCCCAGGTCGCGGCCGACTGGTCCGCGTTGAAGCTGTAGAGGGTGTACGAGCCGCTGGGGTCGCTGGTCTGCGAAACGCCGATGTTGATGAAGGACTCGAAGTAGCCGGACATCATCACCACGATCCAGCGGTCGTTGATGGGGTCGTAGAGCGTCTTGGGGTCGAAGAGGTCCGTGCCGGAGACGGCGGTCCAGAACGCCTCGGTGCCGACCGTGCTGACCACCGCGCCCGTCGACTTGTCCCAGATGCGGTAGTTGTTGTTGAGACCCGACATGACCTTGGCGAGGCCGACGGCGCCGTCCGTGTCCGGGGGGATGAACTCGTAGCCGAGCGGTGAGGCGATGTCGTCGAGGCCGGCGAAGTCCTGCGCGGGACTCGGCGAGGCGATCTGCGGCGCAAGGCCGGCGGCCGGCGGCAGGAGTCGCAGCAGGAAGGGTGGCGAACTCGTGCCGCGATCAGGCGGCGGCGCCGGCGCGGGGATCACTCGCGTCCCGGCCGGACCCGTGCGAGCGGGCTGGGCCGCGGCCTGCTTCGCGAGCGCGGCCATGTTCACGACCGCGGACCGCGCGGCTTGGACCGGGACGCCTACGCTGCGCACCGGCGCTTGCGCGGCAGCGGCGAGGTCCACTCCCGGCCCAGCGGAAGACGACAGCGCAGCCAGCAGGCCCATGACGGCGCCCGCGATCACGGCAAGAGTACGGGACTTCCCCATGGTGACCCCCCTTTGGCCCCGGCCGCCCGCTCTCCAGTTGCCGCGGGCGGCCACTGTGCATCACCAGCACCATAGACCTCGCGCCGCCGCTCCGCGAGGGGCGGCGCCGTTCTTCGCTTTCAAGGGGCGTTGCGCAACTTGCTACTACTTCGCCGTCGGCGCGAACGACGTCTACGCCATTGCGCAACTGCCCGACATCGCCACGGCAGCCGCGGTGGACTTCGCGGCCGCAGCATCGGGAGCCGCGACCTCGAAC
>CAIWHY010000531.1 GCA_903912585.1 uncultured Thermoleophilia bacterium
CCGGTCGGCATGCCGACCGGGCCGTTCTCGTCTTCGCCGTGACTCTGCGCTGGCGCTAGGCCGGTTCGCTCACGCGCTCCCGCACGGCCTTCCCGGCGCTTCCGTCCCGTTCCTTGAGCGCCCTGAGGATGCGCTCGGGGGTCAGCGGGAGCTCCGTGAGGCGGATCCCGATGGCGTCGGCGACGGCGTTGGTGACCGCGGGCGCGCCCGAGGTGGACGCCGGCTCGCCGATGCCCTTGGCGCCGAAGGGGCCCATGCCGCCGCGCGACTCGAGCATGATCGGCTCCACGTCGGGCATGTCGGCCGCGGTCGGCACCAGATACGTATCCAGCGCGCACGTCACGGTGCGGCCCTGGTCCATCTTGACGTCCTCCAGCAGCGCGTACCCCACGCCGCAGACCGTGCCGCCCTCGAGCTGGCCCTGCGCGCTGTGCTTGTTGATCGCCTGGCCCACGTCGAACGCGGCGATGAGCTTGAGTACGGTGACCTTGCCGGTCCGGGTGTCCACCGCCACCTCGGCGGCATGGGTGCCGAAGGTGTAGTCGGGGTGGATCTGGCCGATCACGCAGTCCGATTCCTCGAGGTTCCGAGACGGCGCGTTGAACTGCCCCAGATCGGAGATCGGGATGCCCCGGGAGGCGCAGGCCTTGACGACGTCGACGATCGGGAGCGACTTGCCCTCGTCGCCCTCCACGCGCACCATCCTGTCGGCCAGGTCGATCCTCTCGGGGTCGACCTCGAGCATCTCGCTCGCCTGCGCGACGATCGCCTCACGCACGGCGCGGGCGGCCTTGAGCGTCGCGTTGCCCGACATGTAGAGCATGCGCGTCGCGGTCGTCGTGCCCGCGAGCGGCGTGAGCGCGGTGTCGCCGAAGTACACGGTGATGTCGTCCATCGGCACTCCGAGGATCTCGGCCGTGATCTGGGCGATCGACGAAGCCTGACCGCCGCCGATGTCCTGCACGCCTGAGCGCACCACCACCGTGCCGTCGAGCTCGAAGCCGACGTAGGCACGCGACGAGTCGTGCAGATAGACCAGGCGTCCGTAGCTCTGCATGCCGGAGGCGATGCCGCGGCCGATCACCTCGTCCGGCGAGCGCGGCTGCGTCGGCTCGCCCAGAGCCTCCCAGGCGCGCTCGGCCGTCTGGTCGGTGAGGACCGCCGACTCGAGCGCGTAGCCCGTGCCGAGCTCGTCGCCGGTGTGCAGGAAGTTGCGCAGGCGGAGCTCCAGAGGGGTGAGGCCGAGCTCCTCGGCCAGCTGGTCCATCTGGCTCTCGTAGGCAAAGCACACCTGCGGCGCGCCGAAGCCGCGGTAGGCGCTCGTGAACGTGTTGTTGGTGAGCGCCGAGACGGCGTCGACCTTGACGTTCGGGATGACGTAGGGGCCGGTGGCCATGACCACGGAATAGAGCAGGACCCAGGGGCTGAGGAACGGGTAGCCGCCGGCGTCCGAGATGAGCTCGGCCTCCATCGCCACGAGTCTGCCGTCCCTGGTCGCGCCCGTCTTGTAGCGCATCACGTACGGGTGCCGCTTGGAGTGCGCGAGGATCGACTCCTCGCGCGTGTAGGTGAGGCGCACCGGCCGCTTGGTCTTGTACGCCAGCAGGGCCAGGTAGGCCTCCACCGTGATGTCTTCCTTGCCGCCGAACCCGCCGCCGAGCATGGGCGCGATCACCCGTACCCGGTTGTGCGGCAGCCCCATGATCTCGGCGATGTCGCGGAAGTGCTCGATGACCTGCGTGGAGGCGCGGATGGTGAGCACGCCGTCCTCGTCGATCCAGGCGGTGCCGGACTCGGGCTCGAGGTAGACGTGGTCGCCGAAGGGCACGCGGTACTCGCCCTCGACCACCACGTCCGCCTGGGCGAAGCCGGCGTCGACGTCGCCCTTGCGCACCTTGTAGGTGCAGACGACGTTGGTCTCCTCCTCGCCGACGCGGTACGCGTCGGGCTTGAGCGCCTCGACGGCGTCGAACACCCCCGGCTGCGGGTCGTAGACGACGTCGACGGCACGCGCGGCCTCCTCGGCCTGGGCGAGCGTCTCGGCGGCGACGAGAGCCACCCCTTCGCCCATGTAGCGCACCTTCTTGTCGGCGAGCACCCGGTACAGGCCCTCGAACCCGCCGCCGGCGGAGTGCGTCTGGCCGAACTTGCTCGTCGTCTCGTTGTGCGGCACGTCCTTCGCGGTGAGCACCGCGTGGACGCCGGGCATGGCCTCCGCCCTGCTCGTGTCGATGGAGACGATCTTCGCCGCCGCGTACTTGCTGCGGAGCACCTTCGCGCTGAGGGTGCCGGGCACCACGAAGTCGTCGGCGTACTTCGTCTGGCCGAACACCTTGTCGCGCGCGTCGTGGCGCGGGACGGCGCGGCCGATGACCTTGTACGTGGGAGCCTCGTCGGCACTCATCGCGCGCTCCGCTCTTCGGAGGACCCCGCCTTGGCGGCTTCGTCGATCGCGTCGACGATCTTCGTGTAGCCGGTGCACCGGCAGAGGTTGCCCGAGATGCCCTCGCGGATCTCGTCGCGGGTCGGCGCCGCGTTCTGCTGCAGCAGCGACGCGGCGGAAAGGATCATGCCCGAGCTGCAGAAGCCGCACTGGACGGCGCCGTGCTCGATGAAAGCGGTCTGCAGCGGGTGCGGGTCCTCGGCCGTGCCGAGCCCTCTCGTGGTGGTGACCTGGCGCCCGTCGGCCTGCACGGCCAGCGTGAGGCACGAGTTCACCGCCTCGCCGTCGAGCAGCACCGTGCAGGCGCCGCAGTCCCCCTGCCCGCATCCGTTCTTGACCTCGACGACGCCCAGCCTCTGACGGAGGACGTCGACCAGTGTCTCGTCCACCGCCACCGTCGTGCGCATCGGGCGTCCATTCACTTTGATCTCGATATCCTGCATGTCGATCACGCCCCTGCTTCGCGTGCCGTGTCGGTGATCATCCGTGCTACGACCGCCTCCGCCACCCATCCGCGGTACTGGGCCGAGGCGCGTACATCGTCGATCGGGGAGATGTGCTCGTGGACCAGTCGCGCGCACTCGGCCGCGACGTCCGCGGTGATCTCGCGGCCCAGCAGGGCCGCCTCGACCGCGAGGGCGCGGACCGGGACGGCCGCGACCGCCCCGAGCCCGATGCGCGCCGCGCGACACGTCGAGCCTTCCAGCTCGATCTCGCACGCGGCGCACACGACGCTGATGGCGTCGGCGTTCCGCAGCCCGACCTTCTCGAAGCGCCCCGCGACGGGGCGACCGGCGAGCGGCACCAGCACGTGCGTGACGATCTCGCCCGGCTGCAGCGCGGTCTTGCGATACGCGACGAAGAACTCGCTGAGCGGCAGCTCCCGCGGGCCGCCCTCGGCGCCGGCGAGGCGCACGACGGCGCCGGCGGCGAGCAGCGCCGGAGCCGTGTCGGCCGACGGCGACGCGGTGACGAGGTTGCCCCCGAGCGTCGCGCGATTGCGCACCAGCGGGCTGCCGACCGAGGCGGCGGCGGCGGCCAGCACCGGGACGAGCTTCTTCACGGAGGGGTCCGCGGCGATGACGCCCATGGTCGTCGCCGCGCCGATCTCGAGCATGCCGCCGGCCTTGCGGATGCCGCACAGCTCGTCGAGCTTGCTGAGGTCGAGGATGACGCGCGGGCTGTCCCCATTGAGGAGCGTCCCGTTCATGCGCATCTTGCGCATCATCGGGACGAGGTCGGTGCCGCCGGCGAAGACGAGAGCCTTGGGCCCGGGCGCGGCCAGCACCGCGAGAGCCTCCTCCAGGCCGGCCGGACGAACGTATGACTCGAGTTTCATCTTGCCTCCTTCACGAGGTCAGGCCCGTCTGCGGCGGCCGGCTCCGCCATGCGCGCGGCCGCGTGCTGGATGGCGCGCACGATGCCGTTGTAGCCGGTGCAGCGGCAGATGTTGCCCTTGATGTGGTGACGGATCTCCGGCTCGGTGGGGTGCGGATTGCGCTTCAGCAGGTCGCCGGCCATGAGGATCATGCCCGGCGTGCAGAAGCCGCACTGCACCGCGTTCTCGCCCAGGAACTCCTCCTGGATGGGGTGCAGGCCGCCGTCCGGTCTGGCGATGCCCTCGATGGTCACGATCTCCTTGCCGTCGCAGGCGACGGCCAGCGTGACGCAGGCAAGCGCCGGCTCCCCGTCGATGAGGACCGTGCACGCGCCGCACTGCCCGGTACCACAGCCGTACTTGGAACCGGTCAGCCCCAGCTCGTTGCGCAGGACGTTGATCAGCAGTTCGTTGGGCTCGACGACGAGCATGTGCTCGTCGCCGTTCACCGTGAGGATGATGGCGTTGGTGCAGCTGGTCAGCATTTTGCACGCTCCCATGCGCTCGCGAAGGCGTCCCTGAAGAGCACGCCGGCCGCCTCCCTGCGGTACTTCTCGGAGCACCTGATGTCGTCGATGGGGGAGATCTCCTCGACGATGAGGCGTGCGCACTCCTCCACCGCGGAGGCGTCGACCTCGCGCCCCTCGAGTGCCGCCTCGGCGCTGCGCGCCCGCAGCGGCGTCGGGCCGACGGCGCCGAGCGCGATGCGGCAGTGCGTGCAGGTCTCGCCGGCCCGCTCCACGGCGACGGCGCAGGTGACCTTGGAGATGTCGCTGGCGACGCGCGTGAGCTTGCGGAAGGCGCTCGCCCGGCCGTCGGGGAAGGCGTCGAACTCGACGGCGACGATGATCTCGTTGGGCGCCAGCACGATCGCGCCCGGGCCGGTGTGGAACTCGCGCAGCGGGACGACCCGCTCCTGATGCGCGCTCCTCACGCGCACGCTCGCGTCGTACGTCATGAGCGGCGGCGGCGTGTCGGCGGCGGGTGAGCCGTTGCCGAGGTTGCCGCCGACGGTCGCCACCGAGAGCACCTGCAGCTTGCCGATGCTGTCGATCGCCTCGGCGAGGCCGTGATAGCGGCCGAGGCCCTGAAGGAACGGCAGCACGTCCATGTAGCGGCGGCCGGCGCCGATGAGGATCTTCTCGCCGGCCTCGAGGTGCTTGAGCTCCTCCAGCTTGGAGACGTCGACCAGGAACTTCGGCGAGCGGCGCCCCAGCTTCATCTGGATGATGAGGTCGGTGCCTCCGGCCAGCACCGCGGCGTCCTCGCCGTACTGGTCGAGGAACCCGAGGGCCTCGGCGAGCGTCGACGGGACGTGATAGGTGAAGTCGTTGATCAGGACTCGCGTGTTGACGGTCATGCCGGGAGCACCCCCTCGCAAGCCCAGCCGTGGATCGCGGCGAGGATCATGTCCGGGGTGATCGGGATGAACTGGAAGCGGATGCCGAGCGCGTTCTGCAGAGCGTTCATCACGGCGGCCGCCACGGCGTTGTTGGCCGCCTCGCCGATCCCCTTGGCGCCGAACGGTCCCGACGGCTCGTAGGTATCGGCGAAGAAGACCTTGACGTCGTCCACGGGCGCCATGTCCTCGGCCGTGTACAGCTTGTAGTCGATGTACATGCCGCCGCAGGTCATCTCGCCGGTAACGGGGTCGTAAGCGGTGTCCTCGAGCAGGGCCTGGCCGATGCCCCGGCACAGGCCGCCCTCGAGCTGGCCGGCGGCCAGGTCGGGGTTGACCACCGTGCCGGCGTCCACGGCGCACACGGCGCGCGGCACGCGGACCTCGCCGGTCCAGGTGTCGACCTCGACCTCGACGAAGTTGGTGACGAAGCAGGGCGGGCAGTTGACCATGCGATGGCTCTCGACGGCGATCGCCGTGCCCCAGCCCTTGAGCTGCGCGGTCTTGGCGACCTCGCCGACGGTGATGCGCTTGTCGGCCGCGCCCTCGAGGAAGATCACGCCTTCGCCGGTCACGGGGTCGGGCGCGATCTGCAGCGCCTCGGGGTTGACCTCGATGAGCCGCGAGGCGAAGTCAAGCAGCACGGCCTTGGCGGATTTGGCGGCCTTGACGGCCGAGCCGCCGCCGCAGTACACGCCGCGCGTCGCGTGCGTGCACACGTCGTAGCCGGTGTCCGTGGTGCTGGCCGGCGAGACGCCGACCAGGTCGAACGACACGCCCATCTCCTCGGCCACGAGCTTGGCGCACGCGTCGAGCGTGCCGCCGCCGTGGCACATGAGGGCCGTCGACATGTCGACGGAGCCGTCCTCGTTCACCGTGACCATCGCCGTGGAGTAGTCGATCACCTCGCCGGGCATCGCGGCGCCGGTGCCCGAGGTGTGGAACGTGCGGCCCACGCCGATGCCGCGGCGGTAGCGGCCGGTCTTGTCCTCGGGCCGGCCGCGCTCGTCCCAGCCGATCATGGGAGCGCCCTTGCGCAGCATCTCCTCGACCCCGCAGCTGCGTATGATGGAGCGCACCGTCGGCCCCTGGCCCCAGAACTCCTCGCCCAGGCCGACATAGTTCTTGATGCGCAGCTCAATCGGGTCGATGTCCAGCTTCTCGGCGATGATGTCCATGTGCGACTCGACCGCGAACGAGACGTCCGGATTGCCGTAGCCTTGCATGGCGCAGGCCGGCGTCTTGTTGGTGTAGACCGCCGTACCCTCGAAGTTCATGTGCGGCATCCGGTAGAGCGAGACGAACCAGCCCGACATGCAGCCGAGCAGCGGGTACGCCTGGATGTTGTGCGCGCCGATGTCGACCAGGGTCTTGAGCTCGCCGGCGACGATGGTCCCGTCGCGCTTGACCCCGTACTTGAGACTGATCTCGGCGGGGTACTTGCAGTGGTCGTACATGTCTTCTTCGCGCGTGAGGACGAGCTTGACCGGCTTGCGCGCCTTGAGGGCGAGCGCGACGCAGATGGCGACGGGGGTGTTCATCTGGATGCTGGAGCCAAAGGCCCCGCCGATGGTGCTGCGATGCACCCGGATCCTGCTCAGCGGCAGGTCGAAGATGCGCCCGAGCAGCTGGCGCGTGTTGTGGATCGACTGCAGCGTGGCCCAGAGCTCGATGCCGCCGTCCGCCAGCGGACGGCACAGCGCGGCTTTGGGCTCCATCTGCGCATGGTACACGCGCCCCGTCTGGTACTCGCGCTCGACGATGAGATCGGCTTCCTCGAACCCCACGGCGACGTCGCCGACGCTCACCTGGCGAAAGCAGGCGACGTTGTGCTCGATCGGGAACTCGGCGTCGCCGAGCAGGACGTTCTCGTAGATCTGCGGAGCGTCGTCGGCCATGGCCTTGTGGGCGTCGAAGACCGCGGGCAGTTCCTCCCACTCGACCTTGATCGCGCGCATGGCGCGCTCGGCGAGCGCCTCGGTGCGCGCCGCCACCGCCGCCACTCCCTCGCCCACCTGACGCACGACCCACGGCAGCACGGTCCTGTCCCGGTACGTCTTGACCGGCACGCTCACCTGGCGCTCGTTGTAGCGGATGTCCGGCACGTCGTCGGGGGTGATGCAGATCGCCCCCATCCGCTCGGCTGCGCTGGTGTCGATCGACACGACTCGCGCGTGGGGATAGGGACTGCGGAGCACGCGGGCGTGGAGCATGTACGGCAGCTCCATGTCCGACGCGTAGGTCTCCGTCCCGGTGACCTTGGCCAGCCCGTCCTTGCGACGGGTCACCGCGCCCACGGTCCTGAGCTCTCTTGCTTCCATCTCGCGGGCCTCTCTTCCCATGTCTCCGACCTCGCCGATCACCGGTAGTCCGTGGAGTGATTCTCGCATGTTCGCTATACGTCTAGCAAGTATCACCGTTGTGCGGTAGACTGCCTACCTCGCCGGGCCGTGCCCAGGAGGAACAGCGCAAGCGTGGAGAGCCACGATGTCCAGACCAAGCTGACCGAGGCCCTCGGCACGACCGGGCCCCAGTTGGTCGCGTTCGTCGGTGCAGGCGGCAAGACGACAGCTCTGCAGCGGCTGTGCGCGGAGCTCGCGGCGCAGGGCGGCGGGGTCCTTGCGACGACGACCACGGCGATGTTCGCCCGGCAGCTCACCTCCCTCGGCCCGCTGCTCGTCCAGGACGGGGACGAGGTCCCTCTGGCCACCCGCGCCGGCGAGGCGCTGCGCAGCGCCGGCGTCGCTGCTGTCGCGCGGTCGTACGCCGAGGACGAGAAGGTCACGGGCCTGGCGCCGGCTGCGGTCGACGCCCTCTGGAGGGCCGGCGTCGCCGGATCGATCGTCGTCGAAGCCGACGGGAGCCGCGGCCTCCCCCTCAAAGCGTTCGGAGAGGCCGAGCCCCAGCTGCCGAAGGCGACGACGACGGTCGTCGTGGTCGCCGGCCTGGATGCCCTCGGCCGGCCGCTCGACGAGGACCACGTGCATCGGGCGAGGCTGCTGATGCCGCTCCTCGACGCCGCGGAAGGAGGCGCCGTGACGCCGCGGCTCTTCGCCGCGGCCCTGGCGCTCCAGATCGGCCGGGTGCACGCGCTGACGCCCGGGGCTCGCGTCGTCATCCTGCTCAACAAGGCTGACAGTGACGACCTGGCGGCGAGCGGCGCCTCCATCGGCGCCGATCTCCTCACGGCGGCGCAGGACTACGCCGGCCTCGACGGATCTGGGCGGCCCGAGCGGATCGTGGTCGGCAGCTTGCGGCGAAGCGTCTACCGCGTGATCCACGGGTGAGCCCCGAGACACCCGAGACGCAAGCGATCGGCCCGCCGGAGACGACTGACGTCCGGGTCCTGGGCGTCGTGCTCGCCGCCGGCAGGGCGACGCGCATGCAAGGGAGCAAGGTGGTCCGCCCGGTGGGTGGCCGCCCGATGGTCGAGCGGGTCGTCGACGCGGCCCTCGCGTCGCGACTCGCCGGCACCGTCGTCGTCGTCGGTCACGAAGCCGACGCCGTGCGGGCGCTCGTGGCAGGTCGCCCGCTGCGCGTCGTCCACAACCCGTCGTTCGCGGAGGGCCTGAGCACGTCCGTCCACGCGGCCCTCCGCGACATCGCGCCCGACTTCGACGCCGCCCTGTTCCTGCTCGCCGACCAGCCCTTCGTGACCGCCGCTCTCATCGACCGGCTGCTCGAGAGCTTCGCCGGCGGCGGCAAGCTCATCGTGCGCCCGCAAATGGGCGGCACCCCCGGCAATCCGGTGCTCTTCTCCGCTCGCCTGTTTCCCGAACTCCTGCAGGAGACGGGCGACCGCGGCGGCCGGGACGTGGTCCGGCGGCACCTGGGCGAAGTGCGTCTCGTGGCGGTCGATGACCCGCTGGCCTGCCTGGACATCGACTCCCTGGAGGAGTACGAAAGGGTGAAGAACGGATGAGGAGCGCGAACCTCTCAAGACGAGTGAAGGACCCGGCGCCTTATGCCTGAGCGCTCACTCGGGCCACGGCCGCGCGCGCTGGTCAAGGGCGCGGGCGACATCGCCACCGGCGTCGCCCTTTGCCTGCATCGCGCGGGCTTCGCCGTCGCCATGACCGAGATCGACCGGCCGACCGTGGTCAGGCGGACGGTGTCGTTCGCACAGGCCGTCTACGAGGGCGCCGCAACCGTCGAGGGGACGGAGGCGGTGGCCGTCGGCCCCTCGGGCATCGAGGCCGCGCTGATGCAGGGGACCATCGCGGTGGTCGTCGCCGAGGACGCAGAGGAGGTGCTCGGGAGGGTCCGGCCCGTGCTGCTCGTCGATGCGATCATCGCCAAGCGGAACCTCGGCACGCACATCGGCGATGCGCCCGCCGTCGTCGCCCTCGGTCCCGGATTCGTGGCCGGGCGCGACGCCCACGCCGTCATCGAGACCAGGCGCGGACACGACCTCGGCAGGATCCTCTTCGAGGGCACGGCCGAGGACGACACCGGGGTCCCCGGAGACATCGGAGGGTACACCTGGCAGCGGGTGGTGCGGTCCCCCGCCGCAGGCGCCTTCCGCGCCTGCGCGGACATCGGCGACGTCGTCAAGGCGGACGACGTCGTCGGATACGTCGGCGAGGAGCCGGTGCGCGTCGCGCTCGACGGCGTGCTCCGCGGCCTCCTGCACACGGGGCTCACGGTGACCGAAGGCTTCAAGCTCGGGGACGTCGATCCTCGCGCCGACCCATCCCGCTGCCTCACCGTCTCGGACAAGGCCCGCGCCCTCGGGGGGAGCGTGCTCGAGGCGGCGTGCGCTCTGCTCGGAGGAGTCCGCTTCGAGCCGTAACGCGCCTTCGCGCGGCGCACCGCGGGCATCGCGCGCCGCGCGCGGCCCCACCGCGCTGCGGCGCTTGCGCTGCGACCCGGCCGGCCATATCCTATCCATACGTATAGCAACGAACGGCTTGTGCACCCGCGCGAGAGGTGCGCGAGCCGCTTGCGTTTGGGAGGGAATCGCATGGCATCGTCCGCCCGCAGCAACCCCAAGACCGTCGTCGTCGCCCTCGGCGGCAACGCCATCCTGCAGCCCGGCCAGCTCGGCACCTTCGAGGAGCAGCTCTTCAACATCGACGGCGCCATGGGCCGCATCGCGCAGCTGGTCGAGGAGGGCTGGCGC
>CAIWHY010000532.1 GCA_903912585.1 uncultured Thermoleophilia bacterium
GCCGCCGCCGCGCTCGCCGCGCTGGCCTACGGGCTCGCGGCGCGGCGCGACTTCGCCGCCGGCCTCCTGCCGGACCGGCCCGGTCCCGCCGTCGCCGCCGCGAGCCTGAGGAGTCCCTTTGCGCTGGCCTGGCGCCTGCAGCGCGGCGCCTTCTACGCCTGGGCGGCCGTGTTCGCCGTGATCGGCGTCGTCTTCGGCGGCCTCGCCTCCAACGTCGGCAGCTTTGTCACGAGCCCGCAGGCCAGAGACTTCATCACCAAGCTCGGCGGCGAACAGGGCCTCAGGGACGCCTTCCTCGCCACCGAGCTGGGCATGGCCGGGGTGATGGCGGCGGTGTACGGGGTGCAGGCCACGCTGCGCCTGCGGACCGAGGAGTCGGCGCTGCGCACAGAACCGCTGCTCGCCACGGCCGTGGGGCGCACCAAGTGGGCGTGGAGCCACCTCGTCGTCGCGCTGGCCGGGTCCGCGTCGCTGCTCGTCATCGTCGGCGTCACCGCGGGGCTGGTCGGCGCCCGGCAGGCCGGCGACGGCGGCCTGTTCGGCCGCGTGCTCGTGGCGGCGCTGGTGCAGATCCCGGCGGCGTGGCTGGTCATCGGCATCGTGGTGGCGGTGTTCGGCCTCGTCCCCCGGTGGGTCGTCCTCGGCTGGGCCGCGCTGGCAGGGTTCGTCCTGCTCGGTGAGTTCGGCGCGCTGTTCAACCTCAGCCGGGCCGTCATGGACGTCTCACCGTTCGCGCACGTGCCCCGGCTGCCCGGCGGCGCGTTCGCCGTCGCCCCGCTGCTGTGGCTTACGGTGATCGCCGCCGGCCTTGTCGGCGTGGGGCTGGCCGGCTTCCGCCGGCGCGACGTCGGCTGAGGCGCCTGCGGACCTGGGCTGAGGCGCCTGCGGGCGCGGACGCGCCTGCCGGGGCGCTACCGCTCGAGAGTGCCGAGGTACTCCGAGATCGCGGCCAGGCCGCCGACGAGCACGTCGCGGGCGCAGGCGTAGCCGAGGCGGAAGCAGCGCTCCTCGCCGAAGGCGGCGCCGGGCATCACAAAGGCGCCGTTGAGGTCGAACATCGCCTGGCAGAATTCGACCGACGGCACCTCGTTCTCATAGCGGATCAGGGCGGTGGTGCCGGCGCGCGGCCGCACGAAGCGGAGCCGCGGCTCTCGCGCCACCCACGCGTCGACGAGCGGCAGGTTCTCGCGCACGATCGCGAGGCTGCGCGCGAGGACCTTGTCGATGTGCTCGAGCGCGATGGTCGCGAGCGCGTCGTCGAGCACGCCGCAGGAGATCGTCGTGTAGTCGCGCACCTCGAGGCAGCGTTCGACGAGCTCCGGCGGCCCGGCGACCCAGCCGGCGCGCAGCCCGGCCAGCGAGTAGCTCTTGCTCATGCTGCCGCTGCTGACGCCCTTCTCGTAGAGGTCGGCCACCGACGGCGGCGTCGTGCCCGGTTCCTGCTCCAGCTTGCGGTAGACCTCGTCGCAGAGCAGCCAGGCGCCGGCTTCGCGGGCGACGCCGACGATCTCGCGCAGCA
>CAIWHY010000533.1 GCA_903912585.1 uncultured Thermoleophilia bacterium
CACGCCCGGCTCGAGCTCATCGACGTCGTCGATGAGCAGGAACGGCGGGCGGTGCGGAAGCAGCGCCTCGATCTGCGCGCGGTCGAGCCTCACAGCGGCAGCTCGCGCGAGCCGCGCTCGCGGCGGCGCCCGAGCCCGATCACGACGGCGGCCGTGGCGAGGCCCCAGCCGATGACGTTCTTGACGGGGATCGTGCGGCCGCCCGGCAACGAGATGCTGCCGAGCCGGTCATCCAGCTTGCGCAGCGTCTCGTCGAGCAGCCGACCGGCGGTCCTGGGCGCGCCCGGGGCCGGCTCGAGCTCCACCGCTGCCATCACGCGCTCCGCGAACCCGGGTGGCGGCGCCAGCTCGAGCCGGCCCCAATCCGCCAGCGCGCCGCGCAGCTCGCCGGTCTGGGCGAGCTCCAGGGCGCAGTCCGGGCAGAAGCTCAAATGCGCTTGCAGTTCGGCGACCTGCAGGTAGTCCATCTCGCCGTCCACGTACTCGTTGATGCGCTCGCGGAAGTAGCTGCAGTCCATCAGAGATCCTCCGCGCTGCGATCCATCAGGCGGTCCCCTCGGCCGGGCGCAACTTGAGCCGCAGCGAGGCGCGGCCGCGATGCACCATCACCTTGACGGTGCCGAGCGGCCGCCCGGTGACGTCGGCGATCTCCTGGTACGGCAGGCCGTAGATGTCGCGCAACACCGTGGGCACGCGGTAGTCGTCGGGCAGGTCGCGCAGCGCCGCCGTGATCGTCGCGGCGCTCACGCCTTCGCCGAGCTCCGGCGCTTCGTCCACGAGTTCGGGCACGTCCACCGGCTCCGGGTGGCGACGCTCGCGGCGCTTGTAGTCGACCGCGGTCGTCAGGGCCAGGCGGAAGAGCCAGGTGGAGAAGCTCGCCTCTGCGCGAAACTGCGAGAGCTTGCGGTAGCAGCGCAGAAACGCGTCTTGCGCCGCGTCCTCCGCGTCGGTATGGCTGCCGAGCACGTTGTATGCCACCGAGTAGACCATGCCTTGATAACGCTCCACGATCGTCCTGAAGGCCTTCGCGTCGCCCACCGCCGCGCGCGCCAGCTCGGCCGGCGACGGGTCGGGCAGAGAAGCCCACTTATGAGGGTTAGACGCGGCCACGGCGGCGAAAGTTACAGGTCCGAGGCCGGGTGCGGCGTGCTGACCGCCCCCGGCTCCCCGTCGTCGTGCTGGTGCACGTGCTCCGGTACGGCGCCGGGCCGGTGCGGTCGGGCGCCGATGTGGCTGTGCGGGTGCACGTGCATCACGCTCCCGTGGTAGTGCGCGTGCTCGTGGATCAGGTTCGCGCGCAGGAGAGTCTCGCGATCGGCGAGGACCTCGGCGACCGAGCCCTCGACGGCCAGCGTGTGGTCTTCGCCGAGAACGATGGCCCGGTCGGCCTCGCGCGGCAACTCGTTGAGCTGGTGCGTCGCGAGGACGATCGCCTTGCCGGCCTGGTGCAGACGCTGCAGCAGGTCGATCAGCCAGTCCTGCGTGCGCGGGTCGAGGCCGGCAGTCGGCTCGTCGAACAGCAGGACCTCCGGGTCGCAGGCGAGCACGGAGCCGAGCGCGACCTTCTTCTTCTCGCCGCCCGAGAGCTTGTACGGGGCGCGCTCGGCCAGGGCCTCGAGGCCGAGGAGCCGCAGCGTGTCGTCGACACGCTGCTCCACCTCGGCCCGCTCCAGCCCCAGGTGCAGCGGCCCGAAGGCGATCTCGTCGCGCACGGTGGGGTTGAAGAGCTGCACGTCGGCGCTCTGGAACACCACGCCGACCCGGCGCCGAAAGGCCTGCGCCCTGGTCTCGTCCTTGAGCATCTCGGCGGTGAGCGGAGCGCCGAAGGCGCGCACCTCACCGCTCGTCGGTTGCGCCAGCCCGGCCAGCAGCATGAGCAGGGTCGACTTGCCGGAGCCGTTGGCGCCCAGCAGGGCGAGCCGCTCGCCCTCGGCCACGCTCAGGCTGACGTCCTTGAGCGCGGGGACGCCGTCGGCGTAGCTGAAGGAGACGTTGTGGAGGTCGAAGAGTGACACGGAGGGTCAGTCTACACCCGGGCCACCTGAGGACCGGTCGCACGGCCCGGGCGGCGCCGGACGGGTCCCCGCTCCCTCGTCAACCCCGGCGCTTGACGGCCGCGTCTGACAGCAC
>CAIWHY010000534.1 GCA_903912585.1 uncultured Thermoleophilia bacterium
GCCCGGGGCCGCCTCCGCAGCGGGCCGCAAGGCCCGCCGGGACGCCGTGTCTGCGCCTGCGCGCCTCGGCTCAGACGCGGTCGTGCTCGAAGTAGTGCGTGTGCAGCAGGTGGTGCGAGATCTCGCCGCACGGCGCCCCGAGGTACTCGTCGTACAGGGCGCAGACGGCCGCGTTCTCGTGCGACTTGCGCACCTCGCGGCCCTCGTCCTCGCGGTAGATCGCCGCCATGCGCGCCTTGCGCACCTCGTTGGTGGTGAAGCGCGGCTGGCCGCCGCCGCCGATGCAGCCGCCGGGGCAGGTCATGACCTCGACGAAGTGGTACTCGGCCTCGCCGGCCTTGACCTGGTCGATGACCTTCTGGGCGTTGCCGAGGCCGTGGGCCACGGCGACCTTGAGGTCGGCGCCGTCGAGGAAGGCCCAGTCGCCCTTTGCCCCCTCGACCTTGACGGTCGCGACCTTCACGCCTTCGAGGCCCGCGACGGGCTCGACGTGCAGGTTCGGGAACGGGAACGGCGTCTGCGTGACGATCTCCCACGCCGTGCGCAGGGCCGCCTCCATGACGCCGCCGGTGTTGGCGAAGATGTCGGCCGCGCCGGTGCTGATGCCGAGCGGCGCGTCCATCTGTTCGTCGGGCAGGGCGCGGAAGTCGATGCCGGCCTGCGTGATCAGGGCGCCGAGCTCGCGCGTGGTGAGCACGATGTCGACGTCGCGCACCCCGCTGTCGTTCATCTCCGGGCGCGCCGCCTCGTACTTCTTGGCGGTGCAGGGCATGACCGAGACGACGATCATGTCCTCCGGCTTCACGCCGATCTTCTCGGCGTAGTAGGTCTTGGCGATCGCCCCGAACATCTGCTGCGGGCTCTTGCAGGTGCTCAGATTGTCGAGCATGTCGGGGTTGAAGTGCTCCATGTAGTTGATCCAGCCCGGCGAGCAGCTGGAGAACTGCGGCAGAGCGACCTTCTCGCCGTCGACGAGGGCCTTCTTGAGCCGCACGAGCAGCTCGGTGCCCTCCTCCATGATGGTGAGGTCGGCGGTGAAGTCGGTGTCGAACACCGCGTCGAAGCCGAGGCGGCGCAGGGCGGCGACCATCTTGCCGGTCACCAGCGTGCCGGGCGCGTAGTCGAAGCACTCGCCGAGGGCGGCGCGGATGGCGGGAGCGGTCTGCACGATGACCGTCTTGGTGGGATCCTCGAGCGCGTCCCAGACCTCGTCGATCTGGTTGCGCTCCTGGATCGCGCCCACGGGGCAGACGGCGGCGCACTGGCCGCACTGCACGCAGACGACGTCGCTGAGGTTCTGCGAGAAGGCCGGGCCGATGAGCGTGGCGAAGCCACGGCCCTGGGCGAACAGGCCGCCCACGTGCTGGACCTCGTTGCAGACCGTGACGCAGCGGCGGCAGGAGATGCACTTGCCGGTGTCGCGCACGAGCGCCGGCGTGCTGTCGTCGATCATCTTGAACGTCTTCTCGCCCTGGTAGCGGAGCTCGCCGATGCCCAGGTCGCTGGCGAGGCTCTTGAGCTCGCAGTCGGCGGAACGGCCGCAGACCTGGCAGTCGCCGTCGTGCTCCGAGAGGAGCAGTTCGACGACCATCTGGCGGCCGTCGCGCACCTTGCCGGAGTTGGTCTTCACGACCATCCCCTCGGTGGCCGGCTGGCTGCACGAGGCGACCAGCGTGCGGGCGCCTTCCACCTCGACGAGGCACACGCGGCAGGCGCCGATGGACTGGAGGTCGTCGAGGAAGCAGAGGGTCGGGATCTTCACGCCGGCCTGACGGGCGGCTTGAAGCACCATGGTGCCCTCCGGGACCTCGACCTTGATGTCGTCAATGGTGAGGGTCGGCATGCTTCAGACTCCTTGCTTGCAGCCGTACTTGCCGTAGTCGCAGCGCAGGCAGCGCTTCGCCTCGGCGATGGCTACCTGTGCGGCCCAGCTGAGCTCGACCTCGTCGAAGTTGGTGACGCGCTGCCCCACGGCCAGCTCCTCGACCGCGTGGCGGTCGACCGGCTGCGGGTCGGCGTCGGGATCGAAGGACACGGGCGGCTCGAGGTCGCGGCGCCAGAAGGCGTGGTTGGCGCCGGTCATGAGCTCGTCCATGCCGGCCGCGGCACGTTCGCCGGCGCCGATGGCGGCGACGACCGAGGACGGGCCGGTGGTGGCGTCGCCGCCGGCGAACACCCACTCGGTCGACGTCTTGCCGGTGTCGGGGTCGGCGGAGAAGTAGCCCCAGCGGTTGAGCTCGATGGGCGTGCCGTCGACGATCGCCGGCGCGTCCAGGGACTGGCCGATCGCGGCGATCACGGTGTCGGCCTCGACCACGAAGTCGGGGTTGTGGCCGGCCACCGGGCGGCGGCGTCCGCTCTTGTCGTAGTCACCGAGCGCCATCTCCTTGCAGCGCACGCCGGTGACCTTGCCGCTGGCGTCGCGGACGATCTCCTCCGGAGCCACGAGGGTCAGGATCTCGATGCCCTCGAGGTCGGCGGCGTCGATCTCCTCGCCCCACGCCGGCATCTGCGCCCGGGTGCGGCGATAGAGGATCTTGACCGACTCGGCGCCGAGGCGCAGGGCGGTGCGGGCGGCGTCGATGGCCGCGTTGCCGCCGCCGATGACGGCGACGTTCTTGCCGACCTCGCCGGTGCCGTGCAGGTTGTACTGCTTGAGGAAGGAGAGGCCGTCGTAGACCCCGGGGCCGTCCTCGCCGGGCACGCCGATCTTGACGCCCTGCGGGGCGCCGACACCGACGAACACGGTCTCGTAGCCCTCGTCCTTGAGGCTCTGCAGGGTGAAGTCGCGGCCGAGCGCCTTGTCGTACTCGAACCTGACGCCCATGGCCTCGATCATCCTGACTTCGCGCTCGAGCTCCGGGCGCGGCAGGCGGTAGGCCGGGATGGCCTGCACGAGCATGCCGCCGGCCTTGGGCTCGGCCTCGAACACGACCGGCTTGTAGCCGAGACGTGCCAGGAAGTAGGCCGCCGACAGGCCGGCCGGCCCGGATCCGACGACGGCCACCTTGCGGGCGGCGTTCTCGGCGTTCACCAGGATCTCGGGTAGTTGTGCGTCCTTCTCCTGCTCCACCATGAAGCGCTTGACGTGGCGGATGGCGAGGGCGCCGTCGAGCCCGGC
>CAIWHY010000535.1 GCA_903912585.1 uncultured Thermoleophilia bacterium
CGGCGACGCCGGCGTGCCCGCGCTGCTGGCGGCGGCCGCGGGCCCGGAGGGCCCCGCCGCGGCCGCCGAGGCCGAGCGCCTCCTCGCCGCCTACCGGCCCAACGACATGAAGCACCTCTTCGGCGCGCTCGACGGCAGCGTCTGGGCGCGCGTCCCGCTCAAGACTGATCTCGTCGGCCGCGGCGACGATCTGGCCGACCTCTACCGGCGCCAGATCGTCGGGCACGTGCAGCCAGGTGACATCGTGGTGATGGCCGAGAAGCCGATCGCCGCCAGCCAGGGCCGCAGCTACGCGCTCGACGAGATCCACCCGACCCGGCTCGCCAAGATCCTCAGCAAGGCCGTGACGAGGACGCCGCACGGCATCGGCCTCGGCATCCCCGAGACCATGCAGCTCGCCATCGACGAGGCCGGCGCGCCGCGCATCGTGGCCGCCGCCGCGGCGTCCGCCGCGGGCAAGGTCGTGGGCAAGCGCGGCCTCTTCTACAAGGTCGCCGGCGCCAACGTGGAAGCGATCGACGGCCCCACCTGGAACACGCTGCCGCCGCACAACACGCACGCCAAGCTCGGTCCGGCGGATCCGGACGGCGTGGCCGCCAAGCTCGCCGACTTCCTGAGCGAGAGCGCCGGAGGCAGGGTGGAGATGGTCGTCATCGACGCCAACGACCTGACGGCCACGGTGTTGGGCGCCTCGCCGGGAGCCGACCGGCGCCTCGCCGCGACCCTGATGCGCGACAATCCGCTCGGCCAGGGTCACGAGCAGACGCCGGTCTGCGTGCTCCGGCGGCTCGGGCCGCTGCCCTCCCGCAGCTGAGGCTTCGGCCGGCCGTGACGAGACCGAGCCGAGCCGCCCCGCCTCACCGGCTTTATCCGCGGCGATTTTGGGCCGATACTGCAAGGGTGGGAACTGGAGCCCTCGCATGAGCCTGAGCGGCCGGGCCGCTCGCCTCCTCTTCGCCGCCGCGCTTCTCCTCGGGCTCGCGGCGGGGGTCGCGACGCGGCCCGCTGCGGCGGCCGCGGTCGACGCGACGTCCGGCCGGAGCGCGGCGTCCACCTTCGCGGTGCGCGGCGCTCTGGCGCCCGCCGCGCCTGCATTCCGCGCCTGGCTCGGGGCGCGCATCGGCCGCCTGTCCTTCGTTCCCGGGGTGCGCGGGTTCGGGCGCATCCCATCGCCGCTCGCCGCACCCACCATCCAGCCGGGTGCGCGTGTGCTCGCCGCCGCGCAGGCCGTGGCCGGGGCGTACCCGTCGAGCTATGACCTGTCCACGCTGACGCCGGCGCGAGACGCCGTCGTCGACAACCAGCGGCCCTTCGGCACCTGCTGGGCCTTCGCCACGATCGGCTCGCTCGAGTCCAACCTGCTGCCGGCCGAGACCTGGGACTTTTCCGAGGACAACGTGATCCTCAACTCGGGCTTCGACAACGGCGGCGACCCGTACAACTACGGTGGCTGGGCCGTCTGGACCGCCGCCTATCTGCTGCGCTGGGGCGGCCCGGTCGCTGCGGCGCAGGACGCCTACGGGGACCGCGTCACGCCTGCCGGGCTCTCGCCGGCCAAGCACCTGCAGCAGTGGATCAGGCTGCCGCAGCCGCCGACCCCGGCCGCCAACGACGTGGTCAAGGCGGCCCTCGTCACGTACGGCGCCGTGGACGCCTCGATGTACTGGGCGGACTCGTCCTACAACTCGGACGCCGTCCCGGCGTACTACTACGCCGGCAGGCAAGAGGCAAACCACGAGATCGACATCGTCGGCTGGGATGACGACTACCCACGCGCGAACTTCGTCACGACGCCGGCGGGTGACGGAGCCTACCTCTGCCGCAACAGCTGGGGCACCAGCTTCGGCCGGTCCGGCTACTTCTGGGTGAGCTACTACGACAGGCTCATCGCCACGGACATGGACCTCTTCCCGGCCGCGCAGCCCGCAGGCGACTACTCCCGCATCTACCAGTACGACCCGCTCGGCGAGACCGACGACTTCGGCTTCGCTTCCACCACCGGCTGGATGGCCAGCCGCTTCGCCGCCGTCGCCGACGAGTCGCTCGCGGCCGCCGGCATCTGGGTGCCCTCGGGCAACGCGAGCTACACGGTCTACGGCGGGACCTCGCTCGACGCGCTCACTCCGCTGGCCAGCGGCACGGCGGCATACGCGGGGTACCAGACTGTCACCCTGCCGACGCCCGTGAGCCTCACCGGTGGCTCGCCGTTCGTAGTCGCCGTCAAGATGACCACGCCCGGCTACGACTATCCGATCCCGGTGGAGTTCCCGTGGGCGAACTACTCGAGCGGGGCGACGGCAGCGGCCGGCCAGAGCTACGTGAGCGCGACCGGCACGACGTGGACGGACATGACGACGCTCAAGGTCGGCACCAACGTCTGCCTGAAGGCGTACGCGACCACCGCCGCCGGCACCGACCTGCTCGCGCCGCTGACCACCGTCCGGGCCGTGGACGCGCAGTGGCACCGCGCGCCCGTGACACTGGCCTTCAACGTTGTGGACAACGGCCTCGGCGTGCCGGTCACGCAGTCCCGGGTCGACGGCGGTGCCTGGCAGGACGGCGCCAGCGTGACGGTCCCGGCGCCGGCCGGCGGCGCCGGCGATGGCGTGCGCACGGTCACGTACCGCTCGACCGACGCGGCCGGCAACGTCGAGCCGGACCGCCAGTGCACGGTGCGCATCGACACGGTCGGGCCGACCGGGACGGTGACCCTGGCGGCGGGCGCGGTCAGGTCTGGCCGCCGGGTGCCCGTCACCTTGCGCGTCGCTGACGCCCGCAGCGCGCAGGCGCACGTCGTGCTCGTCGTGCGTCGTCGCAACGGGCGCCAGGTCAAGAGCGTCGACCTGGGCCTGCAGACGGTCGGCGCGCCTCTGTCCTACCGTCTGCGCTGCGACTTCGGCCGCGGCCGCTTCGTGGTCACGCTCGGCCGCGCCACCGCGGATCTCGCCGGCAACCAGCTCAGAGCCGCCACCGGCCGGCGCCTGATCGTCGTGCGCTGAGCCGGCTCGCCGGCCTCACGCCCGACGCGCCCCGCGGACCGCCGGGCTCCCGGTTCGTCGGCCCTCGCGACGTGGTCCTCCCAGCCTCGTGGTGATATAAGACGCGGCAGGTGCCGCGAGCCTGAGGAGGTCCCCCCGGTGGCCATCGTCGAGGTCCTGGATCTGCGCAAACACTACGACCCGCCCAAGGGAGTCCTCGCCGTGGACGGCGTGAGCTTCGAGATCGGCGAGGGCGAGATCTTCAGCCTTCTGGGCCCCAACGGGGCCGGCAAGACC
>CAIWHY010000536.1 GCA_903912585.1 uncultured Thermoleophilia bacterium
CAGCGCCTGATGCAGGCGGCCAGCGACATCTTCCTCGGCTGGCTGCGCCTCAAGGGTCTCGACGGCCAAGCGCGCGACTATTACGTGCGCCAGCTCCACGACTGGAAGGGCAGCATTGAGGTCGGGGCCCTGCGCGTGCCGGGGGCCACTCTCTATGCCCGCCTGTGTGGGGCGACCCTGGCTCGCGCACACGCGCGCCTGGGCGACAGGGTCGCGATCGCCGCGTACCTCGGCAAGGGCGACGCCTTCGACCGCGCGATCGTCGAGTTCTCGGTGGCCTACGCCGACCAGAACGAGCGCGACTACGAGGCCTTTGCCAAAGCCGTGCGCTCCGGGCGGCTGGAGGCGGAGACGGGGGTCTGAGGCGGCGGCCGGCTACGCCCGCGCGCCGGCGAGCGGCAGCCGCACGGTGAACGTCGCCCCGGCGCCGGGCGGCGAGGCCGCCGCGACGGTGCCGCCGTGCGCCTCGACGATCGCCGCGACGATAGCGAGGCCGAGGCCGGCGCCGCCGGTGTCGCGCGTGCGCGACGGATCGGCGCGGTAGAAGGGCTCGAAGACCTTCTCGGTCTCGCCGCCGGGCAGGCCGGGGCCCTCATCCGCCACGGCGAGGACGGCGCTGCCATCCGCTGCGGTGAGGCTCACGTGCACCGGCGTCCCCGCCGGTGTGTGCTCGCGCGCGTTGGCGAGCAAGTTGGCGACGACCTGGCGGAGCTGGTTGTCGTCGCCCATGACGATCACGGTGGGCGTTGCGGTGGCGGGCGCATCGGCCGTGTCGGCGTCGCCGGCATCGCTCGCTTCAGTCTGCGCCGCGCCCGCCAGCTCCAGGCTGATCTCCCGGCCGGGCGCGGCGGCGCGCGCGTCGGCGACGGCGTCGCTCACGACGCGCGCGAGGTCGACGGGCGCGCTCTCCGGCTGCCGGCCTTCGCCGAGCCGCGCAAGCACGAGCAGTTCCTCGACCATCACGCCCATGCGCTTGCTCTCCTCTTCGATGCGGCGCATGGCCGTGGCGAGGTCGTCGGGGTTCTCCTTGGCGCCGCGCTCGAACACCTCGGCGTAGCCGCGGATGCTGGTGAGCGGCGTGCGCAGCTCGTGCGAGGCGTCGGCGAGGAAGCGCCGCAGCTTGTCCTCGGTGGCGGCGCGCTCCGCGAAGGCCTCCTCGATCTGCACGAGCATCGCGTTGAGGCTGAGACCGAGCCGCCCCACTTCGGTGCGCGGCTCGGCCGGCTCCACGCGCTGCGAGAGGTCGCCGGCGGCGATCGCGTCGGCGGTCTCGGCCATGGTCTCGAGCGGCCGCAGGTCGCGCTTGATGAGCCACCAGGAGGCGGCGGCCAGTGCCGCGAGCACGAGGACCGAGACGAGGACCTCGATGCCGAGCAGGCGACCGAGCGTCTGGTTCGTCTCGGTGAGCGGTACGGCGACCACGAGGATGCGCCCGACCTGGGGGAACCTCTGCACGAGCACGCGGTAGCCGGTGGCGGGCGCGCCGCTCGAGCCGGCGTTGAACATCGTCGCTCCGCTGTCGTCGGCCGGCGCGCCGGGGAGCGGGGAGGGCAGCTTCGGCACGGCCGTCGTGGTCTGGCCGTAGGAGATGGTCTTCTGGCTGATGACGGTCCCCGAGGAGTCGAGGATGGCGCCGTAGGTGCCGGGTGGCAGGTTGGTCTGTTGGTCCGCCGGCCCCGGGCCGAGCCCGGGGAACTGGCTGTTGCTGGAGAGCACCATCACCACCGGCGCGCGCGCCTCCTGCAACTGCTGGTCGAGGCGCGTGAGCAGAAACGAGCGCAGCGACGTGAACGTCGCCACCCCGGCCACGAGCAGGCCGAGGGCGACGAGCCCGAGCAGGGCGAGCAGCAGTCGCGTGCGCAGCGTCATCGGCGGGCCTCGGGCGTCCTTCAGTCCCTGGGCAGGCGCACGCTGTAGCCGACGCCGCGGACGGTGTGGATAAGCGGCGTCCCGTCGGCGTCGATCTTGCGCCGCAGGTAGCTGATGTAGGTCTCGACGATGTTGGCGTTGCCGCCGAAGTCGTAGTTCCAGACGTGGTCGAGGATCTGGTCTTTGCTGAGCACGCGGCGCGCGTTGAGCAGGAGGTAGCGCAAGAGCTTGAACTCGGTGGCCGTGAGCTCGATCTCCTGGCCGGCGCGCCACACCTGGTGGGTGTCCTCGTCCATCTCGAGGTCGGAGAAGCTCAGCCGGCCGGTCGCATCGGCGGCCGGCTTCACGCGGCGCAGGATCGCGCGGATGCGCGCCACGAGCTCCTCTACGCTGAACGGCTTGGTCATGTAGTCGTCGCCGCCGAGCGTGAGCCCGCGCACCTTGTCCTCGGTCGCGTCGCGCGCCGTGAGGAAGAGGATCGGGATCGGCGAGGTGTCGTTGCGCAGGCGCCGGGCGACCTCGAAGCCGTCGATGCCCGGCATCATCACGTCGAGCACGACGAGGTCCGGTGCGAAGGCGGGCACGGCGTCGAGCGCCTCGCGGCCGCTGTGCGCGGCGAGGACGTCGAACTTCTCGTAGCGCAGCGCCATGCTAAGCAGGTCGGTGATGCTGGCCTCGTCGTCCACGACGAGGATGCGCGCTGCCTCCTCACTCTGCTCGATCATCGCTCGCTCCTTGGGTCCATTGCCCCGACGCTTCGCTCGGGCTGTCCGCCGCGGCTGTCGTGCGGCCGCGCCGCCGCCGGACGCTGTTCCTCTTCCGCGAGTCGATTGTAGGCCGATTCACTGTGAGTTTCCTGAGAGTGTTCTGGGCGCCGCACTCTCAGTCTTTGCACAGCGCCCGTTCAGGGACCTCCAAGAGGCGCGCTGTACAAAGTGCCCAGGGACACAGCGCGGCGGCCCTCGCCGCACGTCGGCGGCCGCAGGGCCGCGAGGAGGCACGATGTACTTCACCTACATCTACCGGGAGCTGCGCCGGCGGCACCGCCAGGCGCTGCTGACCGCGCTCGGCCTGGCGGTCGGCGTCGGCCTCGTGGTCGCCGTGACGGCCTACGCCGGCGGCGTCGGCAAGGCCCAGGACGCGGTCCTGCACTCGCTGTACGGCGTCGGCACCGACGTCACGGTGACGCAGACGGCCAAGCTCTCGCAAGGCGGGCCGCCGAGCTTCCAGATGAACCCGGGCAGCCAGAGCCAGCAGGGCAAGGCGTTCTCGCGCGCCGCCATCCGCAGCGCTCCCGGTCGGCAGTCGCTGGCCGCCACGAAGGTGACGCAGATCGCCTCGCTGAGCGGCGTCAAGCAGGCGGTCGGCGGGCTGACGCTCACGTCGATGAACGTCTCCGGCAAGTTCGCCCAGGCGGCGAGCAGCGGCGCCGCTCCGGGTTCGCAGGGCAGCGGGAGCAGCAGCAGTGGCGGCTCCTCATCGAGTCCGACGCAGTCGGCGCCGACCGCTTCGCAGGCGCCCATCAACGTGTCGTCGTTCTCGCTCTCCGGCGTCGATGTGACGCAGACGGGTCTCGGCCCGCTCAGCTCCACCCAGCTCGCCACGGGCCGCATCTTCACGAGCACGGAGGCGACGACCAGGGTCGCCGTACTCAGCCAGTCCTACGCCAAGCAGAACAAGTACGCGGTGGGCTCCGGCATCAAGATCTCCAGCAAGAAGTACCTCGTCATCGGCCTCGTCACCTCGTCGGCCGGGAGCACCTCGACTTCGGACGTGTACATCCCTCTGCAGCTCGCGCAGACGATCAGCGGCAACAGCGGCAAGGTCAACGAGATCTACGTCAAGGCCAGCACTGCGAGCGACATCGCCAAGGTCAAGAGTGAGATCAAGAGCGCTCTGCCGAAGGCCACAGTGACCACCGCCTCCGACCTCGCCAGCCAGGTGAGCGGCTCGCTCAAGAGCGCCTCGCAGCTCGCGTCCACGCTCGGCAAGTGGCTCGCCGTCGCCGCCCTCGTGGCCGCGTTCGCCGTCGCCTGCCTGCTCACCGTCGCTGCCGTCTCGCGCCGGGTGCGGGAGTTCGGCACGCTCAAGGCGCTCGGCTGGAGGAGCCGCCGGGTCGTCGGCCAGGTGATGGGCGAGTCCGTCGTCCAGGGCGTTGTCGGCGGCATCCTCGGCGTGCTCATCGGTGTCGCCGGGGCAACGGCCATCGCCCACTTCTCGCCGGTGCTCAAGGCGACCGTGAGCCAGACCGGCGCCGCAGGTGGGCCCGGCGGACAGGCGCCGCCCGGCATGGCCGCCGCCATGGGCCAGGCGGCGCAGACCGTCGCCGTGCACCTCACCGCGCCGGTGAGCCTGCAACTCGTGGCCCTTGCCGTCGGCCTCGCCCTCGCGGGCGGCGTGCTCGCCGGCGCCTTCGGCGGCTGGCGCGCCTCGCGCCTGCGCCCGGCGGACGCTCTGCGGCGAGTTGACTGAGGGCGGTCGCGCTCACGCCGCACCCGGCAATGGTCGAGATGACTTCTCACAACGGGAGGATCCCCATGCTGTACGAACTCACGGGCGTCACCAAGAGCTACTCGCGCGGCCGCAAGACCGTGGACGCGCTGGCCGGCATCGACCTGAAGATCGGCGAGGGCGAGTTCGTCGCCATCCAGGGCTCCACCGGGTCCGGCAAGACG
>CAIWHY010000537.1 GCA_903912585.1 uncultured Thermoleophilia bacterium
CCCAAGGAGGACATCTGCCTGAGCACGGTGCCGCCGGACGCGGCGCCGGCGCCCTGCATGCGCATGGACCTGCCCTACGCGGTCGCCCTGCGCGACCTCTTCGGTGAGTACAAGATGCGCGCCCAGGAGAACACGCGCTACATGGAGAGCGACGGGCGCGACGCCACCGTGAGCCACGTCATGAACCTCGTGATCAGCCGCCTCACGAGCGCCGATATCCAGAGCACGATCACGCCCGACGAGGGCCGCAACGTGCCCTGGCACTACAACAACGTCGCCGCCGTCAACACCGCCAAGCAGAGCCTCGTGGGCATGGACGGCCTGCGCGAGATGGTCAAGCTCGACCGCGAGGCGCCGGAGCTCAACCAGAAGACACGCGAGATCAAGGAGCGCGCCGTCCTCTTCCTCGAGGCGATGCTCGAGGACGGCGGCTACTTCGCCGCCGTCGAGCAGGCGTACTTCGTCGACTCCGGCATCTACCCCGAGACCCACGACGACGGCATCGCCCGCAAGGCCGACGGCGGCGTCGCGGTCGGCACGATCGTGCCGCGCGCCGCCGACTACATGGCGCCG
Source organism: uncultured Thermoleophilia bacterium (assembly GCA_903912585.1). GTDB lineage: Bacteria > Actinomycetota > Thermoleophilia > UBA2241 > UBA2241 > CAIXSE01. The sequence goes on from CAIWHY010000537.1 coordinate 574, forward strand.
GTGTGCCACCACTTCGGCGAGAACCACCTGCCGGAGTCGGCCGCCGGCCCCGCGGCTGGCTCGGCAGGCGCAGCCGCCCACGCCGGCAAGCCCTGTGACCTCATCGGCGGCTGCACGCTCTGCGACGCCGACAAGGTGCCGTTCATCGACGAGCTCGACCCCGAGGACAACGTCAACACGCGACTCGCGCAGTCGGCCGAGCTGCGTGCCAAGGGGCTCGTGAAGCCCGAGGTGGAGTGGGCCGCCGACGGCTGGGTCGTGGTCACGATGTTCCTGCCGGCGGCGCCGCGCGTCGCGGAGTTCGCGGCGCTCGAGTTCGGCAAGGCCATGAACCTGCAGGACTGCGAGGTCATCAACAAGCAGGTCATGCACCCTGCGGAGGGCTCGCTGATCGAGCTCAAGGGCCGGCTGGACGTGGTCGTCGACCCGGCCGATCTCGTGATCCCGCCCGAGCCCGAGGTGATGAGCGACGCGGAGATCAAGGCCTTCGTGGCCGAGAAGGGCATAAAGTGCGTCGCCGCCACGGTGGGCGAGGACGAGCACTCCGTGGGCATGCGCGAGATCATCGACATCAAGCACGGGGGCCTCGAGAAGTGGGGCTTCGCCTGCGAGCACCTCGGCACGTCGGTACCTGTGGACAAGGTGCTGGATGCGGCCATCGAATACGCCGCGCAGGTCGTCCTCATATCCACCATCATCACGCACGGCGACATGCACCGGAACGCGATGGAGAAGCTCGCCGACCTGGCCGTGGAGAAGGGCGTGCGCGACAAGGTGCTGCTCATCAGCGGCGGCACGCAGGTCACCGACGAGCTCGCGCGCAGCTGGGGCATGGACGCCGGCTTCGGGCGTGGCACCAAGGGCATCAACGTCGCCTCGTTCATCGTCAAGGCGATGCGCGAGCGCGGGATGTGACGTGAGCGGCCCGCGCCGCGTCGACGCGCTCGTCGCCGAGATCGGCTCGACCACGCCGGTCGTCTCGGCGTTCGACGGGCTGAGCGACTACCCGGCGGCGACGCCCCGCCTCGTAGG
>CAIWHY010000538.1 GCA_903912585.1 uncultured Thermoleophilia bacterium
CGACGTGGGCATGGGCATCGGCACCATCGTCGCCGGCCTCGCCGGCGTGATCATGGGAGAGGTCATCTTCGGCGTGCGCGGCATCAGCTGGGTGCTGTTCAGCGTGATCGCCGGCTCGATCGTGTACCGCCAGCTCATCGCCGTGAGCCTGCGTCTCGGCATCGCACCGACCGACCTCAAGCTGCTCACCGCCATGCTCGTGGTCGTCGCCCTGTCGCTGCCGACGGTGCGCAAGAAGGTGATGCGCGCATGAGCGTCCCGGCTCCAGTCCGGCTGTGCGGCATCCGCAAGGTTTTCTTTCCGGGCACGCCCAACGAGGTCGTGGCGCTGGCGGGCATCGACCTCGCCGTGCCGGCCGGCCAGTTCGTCAGCATCATCGGCTCCAACGGCTCGGGCAAGTCCACGTTGCTCAACGCGGTGGCCGGCACGTTCTCGCTGACCACCGGCAAGGTCCTGCTCGGAGAGCGCGACGTGACCAAGCAGGCCGAGCACGTGCGCAGCCGCACCATCGGCCGCGTCTTCCAGGACCCGCGCGCCGGCACGGCGCCCTCGATGACCATCGAGGAGAACCTCGCCATCTCGCTGCTGCGCACCAAGCGCAGCGGCCTGCGGCGCGGCGTCACCAGCGCGCGCCGCGCCGTGATGCGCACACAGCTCTCGCGCCTGGGGATGGGGCTCGAGGACCGCCTCCGCGCCCAGGTGAACAAGCTCTCCGGCGGCCAGCGCCAGGCGATGTCGCTGCTGATGGCGACCATCGCCGAGCCCAGCCTCCTGCTCCTCGACGAGCACACCGCCGCGCTGGACCCCAAAGTCGCGGCCACGATCATGGAGCTCACCGCGCAGCTCGTCACGGAGCGCGGCCTCACGACCCTGATGGTGACGCACAACATGGAACTGGCGCTGCGCTACGGCGACCGGCTGATCATGATGCACGCCGGTCGTGTCGTGCTGGACCTGGATGCCGAGCAGAAGGCGACGCTCAAGGTCGGCGACCTGATCGAGAAGTTCCACGCCGTCGCCGGCGAGGCGTTCGCCGTGGACCGCATGCTGCTCGACTGACGGCTGCGGCAGCGGGTCAGCGATCTCCGGCCGCGCGGCGCCGGCCGCCTACGCGTGCGCCTCCCGGTCGGCTCCGTCCACGATCCTTCGCAGTTCGGTCTGCTGAGCCTCAGGCAGCGGCTCCGGCCGGTAGTTGCAGAGGATGTCGAGCGCGCGCTCGCGCGCCACCTCCACCGGGTCGCGGTAGTGCTGGCCGTCGGCGGCGATCTGCTGGCTCACCGCGCGCACCACGGCGTGGCGCATGTGCGCGCGGGTGTGCGGCTGCGCCAGGAAGTGGCCGCCCGGCCCCACGGCGTCGATGACGTCCAAGGCCAGCGACTCCTCGTCCATGGGGATGTCGAGGAACGCGTAGCGGGCGCGGTTGTAGAGGTCGTCGTCGAGGATGAGGTTCTCGGGGATGAAGAGGTTGTAGGTGTTGGTGAGGCCGATGCCGGTGTAGAGCTCGCACCCGTCGAGCGGCACCTGCAGGAGTTGCAGCATCGTCTCGACGCCGGCGAGCCACGAGCCGGCGTCCGCGGCGTCGGTGCCGCCCATCGGGCCGAGCGCCGGGATGCCGAAGGCGTGCAGAAGCTCGGTCGCGAGGAAGCGGCAGCGGTCGTCGAGCGGAGTCGTCATGGTGAGCGCCGTGCGCGGGTCGGCGTAGATCTGCATGATCGAGCCGAGCACGGGCGCGCCGGGGGCGGCGAGCTCGTGCAGCACCGCCGCCGCCACGATCTCGGCGGCGCCGACGACGAAGGCCCCGGCCTTCGTGGCCGGCGCCGTGGTGCCCAGATTGGGCATCGTGACGTAGCAGACGGGGATGCCGGCCTCGGCAAAGACCAGGCCGGCCTCGATGCCGTCCTTGTCGTGCACGAGCGGCGACACGGTGCCGATGAGGTCGCTCATCAGCGGCCGGCGGCGAAGCTCCTCGGGCCCGCCGGCCACCGCCGTCGCCATCTCCACGGCGTGGCGCGCGAGGCTCTCGCCCTGGACCATGCCCATGAGGTGCTTGCTCGTGTTGTTCCAGCCAGCCTCGATCTCGTGCAGCTGGGCGGTCTCGCCGCAGTCGCCGGCGCTCACCGTCGGCCACCAGAACGAGATGGAGCCGAGGCAGTCCTGCATGCGCGTCACGGCCTCGAGGTCGGCCTTGGTGGACTTGCGGCGCTCGCCGGTGCGCCAGTCGACGACCTCGACGCCGCAGCCGTCGGTGGTGCCGTAGGTGTAGCCCGAGCCGACGGCAAGGTCGCACGACGCGTCCCGCGCGCCGAGCGCGAACGTGCGCGGCGCCAGGGCGAGCGTCTCCTCCACGAGCGCGCGGGAAAGACGGACGAGCCCGGACGCCTCGTCCACCCTCGCCCCGGCCCTGGCGAGGAGCGCGAGCGCCTTGGGCGAGGCGTACCTGACGCCGGTCCGCTCGAGCAGGCGCAGCGTCGCGTCCCTGAGCGGCTCGATCTGCGCCTCGCTGTGGAAGCTGACGGCGAAGTCGGACCGCAGCGGAGCCATCGGCTGGCGCTGCGGTCCCGTCGTGTCTCCTGGCATCGTGCGTCGTTCCGTTCGCCCGGCGTGCCGGGCCTCAGGCCTCGGGGGCCGCCGGGGCGGTCGCCGCGGCCGTCGTGCCGCCGGCCCCGCCGATCTCCGGGTCGATCGCCAGCAGGTCGCTGCTGCTGACGGCGCCGCTGGCGAGGTTGCGCCGGCCGATGAGCCAGAACACCACGCTCGTGAGGATGAAGAACGCCAGCGACCCGAGCGTCACGATCTCGAAGAACGCGCGGTGGACGCCCCAGTTGGCGTAGATGTCGTAGCTCTGTCCGAGCAGGCCGTCCAGCAGCCCCGGCCACAGGAGCGTGATGGCCGTGAGGATGATGATCGTTTCCGAGAGGATGACGCAGATCCACACGCCGACCGTGCCGCCGGGCACGCGGAACGGGCGGTGATGGTCCGGGTACTTCTTCCGCAGCGGGATGATCGCCGGGATCATGAAGAAGTACATGAGGGCCGTCAGCGAGATGACGAGCGTGACCATCACGGTGAAGAAGCTGGCGAGGCTGCCGCTGGTGAGCAGGAAGACGAGCGCGACGAAGACAGAGCCGATGATCGCGGAGACGATGTTCATGATCACCGGGGTGCCGGTGCGCTTGCTGAACCTGCCGAGCCACAGCGGTCCGGCGCCGTCAAGCCCGGCCACCGCCTGGACGCGCACGGCGCCCTGGAGCCACACGCCGCCGGCGCTGATCACGGTGAGCACGATGAGCACGCCGATGATGTCCTTGAGCACCGTGTTGACACCGCCGTGGAGGACGGTCGCGACCTTGAAGTACGCGTCGGTGAACCCGGTGGCGTTGGCCAGTTCACTGGCCGGCATGACGAGCAGCACGCCGAGGATCAGCGAGCCGGTGACCAGCGCGGCGATGATGCCGGAGCGGATGATCATCTTGGGCACGTCGCGCTGCGCGTTCTTCATCTCTTCCGCCGCGCCGTTGGAGAGCTCGAAGCCGACGAAGAGGAACTGCAGCAGCCCGATGACCGCGAGGAAGCCGGTGAGGCTGGGCTTCAGCGACGTGATGACGATCGTGTCCGCCGGCTTGCCCTTGGTGATGAGGAAGGCGATCACGAGTGCCAGGAAGATGGCCAGCACGAGGAAACGCACGATCGTGCCGA
>CAIWHY010000539.1 GCA_903912585.1 uncultured Thermoleophilia bacterium
CCATCATGCCGGACCCCAAGTTCAACAGCCAGATCAAGGTGATCAACGACATCTACCGCACCGAAGCGATCAAGCACCCGGGCGTGCAGTACGTGGACGCCTGGTCGCTGTTCACCGACCCGAGCGGCGGCTACGCGCAGTACCTGCCCGACGCGAACGGCACCATGCAGCAGGTGCGCGAGCAGGACGGCGAGCACTTCACGTACGCGGGCGGCATGCGGCTGGCGACGGCGGTGATGGCGCTCATCAAGGAGGACTGGCTGAGCAAGAAGGCCGGCTCGACGCCCGCGCCCAAGCCGTCGGGCAAGTCCTCGCCCAAGGCGACGGCCAAGCCTTGAGTCCGGGCGGCCGCCGGAGCGGGGCGGGCGGCGCGCGGCCGCCGGCGCCGAGGCTCAGGCGGACGCCGGCCTCGGCCGCGACCTCCCGGCCACCCTCCCGCGCTCTCCTTTGAAGGAGCGGCTGTAGTAGCATCGCGCCACCGGCGTGATGCCCCGGCCTCAAGGGGCGCAGACCAGAGGCGGCGCGATGCTCTTCCCGACCATCACATTCGCGATCTTCTTCCTCGTCGTCTACACGGCGAGCTGGCTGCTGATGCCGCGCCTGAGGCTGTGGAAGTGGTTCATCATCGCCGCCAGCTACGTCTTCTACGGCTGGTGGGACTGGCGCTTCGTCCTGCTGCTGGTGGCCGCCACGTTCATCAACCCGGCGCTGGCGGTGCAGATCCGGCGCGCGCGCGGGCGCAGCCGCGTCGCGCGCGCCGGCAGGGGCTGGCTGATCGTCGCGATCGTCGTGAACCTCGCCGCGCTCGGCTACTTCAAGTACTTCGACTTCTTCGCCTCGAGCCTCGACGACCTGCTCGGCCGGATCGGGCTCGGCGCCCCGCTGCCGCTGCTGCGCGTGGCGCTGCCGGTGGGCATCTCGTTCCTCGTGTTCCGCATGTTCACCTACGTGGTGGACATCTACCGCGGCGAGCTCGAGCCGGCGTCCACGCTGGACTACGGCGTCTACGTCGCCTTCTTCCCCTACCTGCTGGCCGGCCCTATCGCCCGCGCCGGCGAGTTCCTGCCCCAACTGCGCTCGCCACGGGATCCGCACACCGTCGACGCCGGCCGCGCCTTCGTCTTGATCCTCGGCGGCCTCGCCAAGAAGATGCTCATCGCCGACTACCTGGCGACGCACCTCGTCAACGGGGTCTTCTCGTCGCCGCAGCAGTACTCGTCGTGGGAGACGCTGGTCGGCATCGTCGCCTACTCGGTGCAGATCTACTGCGACTTCAGCGCCTACAGCGACATCGCCATCGGCGTCGCCCTGCTGCTCGGCTTCGAGATCCCCGTGAACTTCAACGCGCCCTATGCGGCGCGCACCATCCAGGACTTCTGGCGCCGCTGGCACATCACGCTGTCTAGCTGGCTGCGCGACTACCTGTACATCCCGCTCGGCGGCAACCGCAAGGGGCCGGGGCGCACCACCGTCAACCTGATCCTGACGTTCCTGCTCGGCGGCCTCTGGCACGGCGCCGGCTGGACCTTCGTCCTGTGGGGGGGCATGCACGGCAGCGGTCTGGCGCTGGAGCACCGGCGCGCGGACGTGCGCCGGCGGAGAGGCACCCCCGAGCCCGGCGCCACCGCCCGCGCCCGCGCCCTCCAGCGCCTCGCCACGTTCGCCTTCGTCACCGTGGCGTGGGTGTTCTTCCGCGCCGATTCGATCGGCGCCGCCTTCTCGGTGCTGTGGCGCCTCGTGGCCGGCCTCGGCAGCATCGGCAGCGCCGTGACGGGGCCGGTGATCGGGCTCATCGCCCTCGGCATCGGCATCCAATACATCCCGGAGGCCTTCATGGAGCGCCTGCGCCAGGGGATGACGAGCATCGGCTGGGTGGGGCAGGGAGCGGTGCTCGCGCTCGCCCTCTTCCTCATCCAGACACTGGGGCCGCAGGGCGCGGCCGAGTTCCTCTACTTCAAGTTCTGACGCGGGGCGGACGATGGCCGACGGACGTGGAGACGAGCGCAGGGGGCGGCGGCCCTACGAGGGCCGCCCGGGCGACGAGCCGGCCGCGCGCTTCGACGAGGCGACGCGCCGCTTCGCGGAGCCGCCACCGAGCCTCGACGACGAGTGGGACGAGTGGCTGGAGCCGGGCGCCGGCGCGCAGCGCGGAGGGCCCGGCCGGAGCCGTCCGCCCGGTCCGGAGACGCCGACGCGGGCGCCGGAGCGCCGCCGTCCGCCCGCGCCGCCCGGCCGCC
>CAIWHY010000540.1 GCA_903912585.1 uncultured Thermoleophilia bacterium
CAGCCCCAGCGCGGCGAGGATCTTCCAGGCGACCCGCACCTCTTCCACGGGGTCGCCGGTCAGGCTCACGCGGATCGTGTCGCCGATGCCCTCGGCGAGGAGCGCGCCGATGCCGACGGCGCTCTTGATCGTGCCGCCCCACAGCGTGCCGGCCTCGGTGACGCCGACGTGCAGCGGCGCGTCGGTGCTCTCGGCCAGGAGCCGGTAGGCAGCGATGGTCGCCGGCACCGACGAAGACTTGACGCTCAGCTTGTAGGCGGCGAAGCCCCACTCGTCGAACTGCGTCGCCCAGCGCAGGGCGGCTTCGACGAGCGCCTCCGCAGGCTCGCGCCCGGCCTTGTCGCGCAGGTCCTTGGGCAGCGAGCCGGCGTTGACGCCGATGCGGATCGCGACGGGCACTTCGGCCGCGCCGGCCTCCCCCCCGCTCCCGGCCGTGTCGCTCGAGCCCTCCGTCGCGTCGCTGGACAGGCCGGCGGGCACGCGCGCCTCCGCCGCTGCGCGCACGATCTCGCGCACGTGCTTCTCGGCCATCGTGCCGGGGTTGATGCGGATCGCAGCCGCCCCGGCCTCGATCGCCGCCAGCGCGAGCCGCCAGTCGTAGTGGATGTCGGCGATGATCGGCACGGGCGCGCCGGCCGGTCCGCCGGCGCCGCCCTGAGGCAGCGCTGGAGCCTCGCGCACGATGCGCGCGAACGCCGGCGCCTCCTCGGCCGTGGGCAGGCTCACGCGCACGAGCTCGCAGCCGGCGCCCACGAGGGCGCGCACCTGCGCCAGCGTCGCGTCCGCGTCGCCGGTGCGGGTACACGTCATCGACTGCACGCTCACGGGCGCCCCACCGCCCACGGGCACGCTGCCGACCATGATGCGGCGCGCGCTGCTCACCGGCCGTACCACTCCCACGTCTTCGCCAGCCCGGCCGCCAGATCGGTGGTCGCCTTCCAGCCGAGCACCCACTTGCTGCGCCCGGGGTCGGCGCGCGACTCGCGGATGTCGCCCGCGCGCGCCGGCGCCATGCGGCGCTCGAGCGTCACGCCGGCCGCGCCCTCCACGCGGTCCAGGAGCTCGAGCACGCTCGTGGGGGTGCCGGTACCCACATTCAGCACCGAAACGCCCTGGAGCGGCCTCTGAAGGGCCCTGACGAGGGCGTCCACGAGGTCGCCGACGTAGACGAAGTCGCGCGTCTGGCCGCCGTCGCCGTACACGGTGACCGGCGCGCCGGCCGCGGCCGCGTCGAGGAAGCGGCTGATCACGCCGGAATACTCGGAGCCGGGGTCCTGGCGCGGGCCGTAGACGTTGAAGAAGCGCAGGCAGGCGGCCGTGATCTGGCCGGCGTCGGCCGCGGCGGCGCACGCCTCTTCCGCGGCCAGCTTGGACTCCGCGTAGGGACTCATCGGGCGCGGCGTGCTCGTCTCGGCGATGGGCAGTTGCGCCGCATCGCCGTACACCGCGCAGCTCGAGGCGAGGACGAAGCGCGGCACCTCGTCCTGGACGGCCGCGCGGAGCACGTTGACCGTGCCCCCGTGGGTGACGCTGTCGGCGCCCACGGGGTCGGCCAGCGACTGCTGCACCGAAGAGACAGCCGCGAGATGGCAGACGGCGGCGGCGCTGTCCACGGCGTCGCGCACTTTGAACTCGTCGCGCACGTCGCCGGCGATGAGCTGGAAGCTGCCACCGTTCGCGGCCGCGAGCGCCTCCGAGCCGTCGAGGTTCTCGCGCTTGCCGGTACTGAAGTCGTCGAGCACGCGCACGTCCTCGCCGGCGCGCAGCAGCGCCTCTACGAGGTGAGACCCGATGAACCCGGCGCCGCCGGTGACGAGGATGAAGCTATCCACCCGCTCAGGATATCGCGGAACGGCCGGCGGGCGCGAAGCGCGGGCCGTAGGCACAGCGCACGGACGGCCGGCGGATGCAGCGCGCGCAAGGCCGGCGAGCC
>CAIWHY010000541.1 GCA_903912585.1 uncultured Thermoleophilia bacterium
GATTGACGGATGAATTTACCCTCGCCGTCGGCGGGCTTGGTCAGGACCATGTCGACGAGGCACGCGGCGAGCTGATCCCGCTTCACCACGTACTGCAGGCGACCCACGTGGGCCCGCACGATGCCATGCAGGACGCGTGGCGGGCGGTGCGCGAGGCCGCCGCCGCCCTCGGCTACACGCAGAGCGGGCCGGCGACCGAGGTCTACGTCACCGGCGGCGGCTCGGGCGCGGGCCCCGCGAGCTACGTGACGCTGGTGCGCCTGCCCTACGCGCGCTGAGCCTCAGGTGCGGAACATCGTGAGCAGGAAGACGAGCTCTCCGTGTGCCTGGACGGCGTGCTTGAGGTCGGCCGGCATGTAGAAGAGCTTGCCCGGGCCGGCCTCGTACTCGACGCCGTCGAGGACGACCGTGCCGGCGCCGTCCAGGATCTGGATCACGGCCGGCACGCTGGCGGTGTGCTCGCTGAGTTCCTGCCCGGGAGCGAAGGTGAAATGGATGATCTTGTGGTGCTCGTTCTCGACGATCGACTTGCTCACGATGCCTTTTTCGGCCACCTCGGTCATGCTCGCCAAGTCGGCGACGATCGGCGTCTTCACGTCCATGCGGTCCTCCTGGTCGATCTGCTTGCGGGCCGCTCCCGGCCCATCGTCATGACCGTACCCGCCCCGCGTGCAGGCCGACCTTGACCTTGGTCAGGAGGTCCGTTTGACAGAACACGGCCGCGGGCATATAGTTTGTGTTGACTTGCACAATATTGATTGTTTTCTCATGGAGGAGGGTCGCACTGATGGTTCGAGTTCTTCCCACGATCAAGCGCTTTTTCGAGAGCACGGCCAGCGTTGTGGCCAGCCCCTTGGGTGACGCTTTCAGTCGCGAGAACCGCAAGGATTTCATGGCCAACGACCTGACCGGCACCGCCCGTTTCTACGGGCGCTGAGCAGAGAGGCGGCAGGCACCATGCAGAACAGGATACTCCGCTCGATCGGCCGTTTCTTTGCCGGCACAGGCGACGTGGTAGGGACTCCCTCAGGAGACGCCCGCGGCCTGGTGCGCGTCTACGTCAAGGACGCCGACACGGTGACGCGGGGCCGCAGCTTCTAGGCACCCGAAGCACCACACGAAGATGCCTCCGAGCCGGTCGTGGCTACCCCCCAGCCCTTCCGGCCTGATGCAAGGCCTCCCGTCTCCCTGGTCCGGCCCAAGCTCCGGGGATCAAGGCGGGGGGCCTGTTTCTTGTTTCAAGGACGCTGAGGGCAGGGCTTGCGCGTTGAACAGGACCTGCCGATACTGAGTCCCAGCATGGCGTCCGCAGCATCCTCTTCCTCTGCCGCCACGAGCGGCCGCAAGCCATGGGTCTACGGCCTCTGGTACGCCGAGTCATGCTTGGCGTTCGCTGGAGTCTGGGCCCTCATGAGCGACCGCACGCCGCGCACCTTCCTGGAGGTGGCGGCGTTCCTGCTGCTGTGCGGAGCCGCGCTCGCCGTGCCAGCGCACGCGCTGCGCGCGGCGCTGCTCCACGCCGGTGCCGGCGCTGCCGTCCGCCTCAGGGTGCTGGAGGTGTTCCTCGTCCTGGCGGCAGGCGGGGCGGCGGCGGCCCTCAGCACGGCGCACGGCTGGGCCGCCATCCTCTGCATCCTGCTGATCGGGAACGCGCTGTGGGCGCTCGAGATGGAGTCGCGGGCCGCGAAGCGCGGCCGCAGCCTCACTTCGTGAAGTAGGCCGGGTAGCTGCGCGGCCTGTGCTTGCGCCGCTGGTAGGTCCGCGCGAGCTCGAGGAAGATCCCCACGTCGCGCTCCAGGTCGCCCTGCGTGCCGTCGAAGTAGAAGGTGCGGATCGGCATGTTCTCGAGGTCGCGCTGGAGCGTCGGGTACACCGCCTCGGTCACGATGCCGTTCATGCACGTGAACGGGCTGATGTCGATGATCCCGTCGGCGCCCTTCTCGTAGAGGTAGATCGCCTTGCCGCTGCTGAGCACCATCTCGCCGAGGGCGCCGGTGTACGGCAGGTACGGCTTGCTCATCTCGAGGACCTCCCTGACGTCCGCGGGCTCCTCGTACCCCACCAGGTCCTCCGCGAAGGGGCCGTACAACGCGTGCTCGTCCGAGCGCATGACCTTGTTCTTGAGGAAGCGCACGGCGTTGTCCTTGGAGATGCGCCGGCCCTGGTCGATGAGCCGCCGGCGCTGCTCGTCGTCGGTGTACCACACCCACTCGCCGATGTCCGAGAGCCAGCACTCCCCGCCCTCCTCCTCCACCACGCGGATGAGGTCGAAGTTGGAGAAGGTGTTCTGGCGGCAGAAGATCTCGCCCACGATGCCGATGAGCGGCCGCGAGCGGTCGTAGTCGGCGGGAACGGCGCGGAACCGGTCGCGCGCCCTCAACATGGCAGAGGCGGTGGCGGCGAGGCGTTCCTTGTGCGAGACGCCGTTCGAGCTCAGCGCCGCGCCGGCCTCCTCGAGACTCGTCATGTAGGCGGCGTCCGCACTGCCCTTCTCGCGTTCGTAGGGCCGCGTCTTGAGGAGCATCTTCATGAGGATGTCCTGCGCGAGCACCGCGCGCCACGCGGTGCGGATCAGGTCGTTCGAGTAGCTTCCGATCGAGGAATAGCCGTCGCTGGACGTGATGCTGATGATCGGCACGTCCGTGTAGCCGAGCTCATCGAACTTGGTGCGGATGAGGTGCAGGTACTGGCCGAAGCGGCACGGACCGGGCGCGGACGGCATGAGGAAGGCGACGTTGTCGCGGCCCTCGTCCTCGATGATGCGCAGGAAGTCGCCGATCGTGATCTTCTGCGGGTAGCACTCGTCGCCGGACGTGACTTTGCTGCCCAGTTCGAGCGTGCGCTCGTCCGAGTCGCTCGTCGGCCACGCGTCGAACCCGATGGAGCGGATGGCCGCCGCAAGCAGGTAGCTGCCGCCGTAGGGCATCTGCGGCAGGTACAGGCGGCGGCCCTCGAGGCCGTTCTCCTTGATCGCCTGCCTGATCTGGGCGTCCTGGACGACGCCGGCGGCGCCCCGTTCGCTAGTCGACGACAACGGCCACCTCCTCCACGGGCGCGCAGGCGCCCTCGTCGTCCGCCTGGGACCACCAGCGCAGGAAGCCCTTGCTGTCGAGGTACGCCTCGCAGCGCGTCATCGCGCCGGCGTCGTTCTGGTGCTCGTCGAACTGCAGCGTCAGGAACGGCTTGCCGGAGGCCTGGCGCACGTAGTGCTTGATGTACGAGTCGGGCCCGCATTTGAAGTTCGTCATGTAGATCAGGTGCAGGTCGTCCTGCGCCTGCACGAACGTCGCCGCCTGCAGGATCTTGCGCCCGTAGTTCCAGTACATGTTGGGCACGATGGACGCGATGTCGATGCCCTTGATGGGCAGGAAATCGAGCGGTATCACGTTCACCCCGTAGAACTTGCGCAGCTTGCGCGGGATGTCCATGTTCACGCCTTTGTCGTACATGTTGTACGGCCGGCCGATGAGCACGATCCCGAGCTCGCCGGCGCGCGCGAGCGTGTCCAGCGCCTCCTGGCCGGCCGTCAGCAGCGCCTCGCGGAACTCGTCCTGCGCGGCGTAGGCGCGCTCGAGCGCCGCGCGCAGGCGCCCCTTGCTGACGCCGAGCTGGCCGGCCATCTCCTTCATGTCGCGCACGAGGCCGGCGCGGCCCTCGCGGAACATCACGCGCGGCGTCAGGAACCTGTCGCGATGCTGTTCGATGCCGGGCGCCGTGCGCACCACGAACGGCAGCGTCTGCCCCCACGGGCAGGCGTGCGAGTTGTACTGCGTGAACTCGGTCTCCTCGTTCACCTGGTTGGGCACGAAGACCCAGTCGACGCCCTGTTCGAGCAGCCACTGCACGTGGCCGTGGGCGACTCGGATCGGGAAGCACGGCTCGGCGACGGTGAGGTCGACGCCCGCCTCGCGGATCTGCTTGTCGCTCTCCGGTGACAGCACGGGGCGCAGGCCGAGCTCGGCGAAGAACGTCGCCCAGAACGGCAGCCTGTCGTAGGTGTACATGGCGCGAGCGAGGCCCACGGTGGGCGCCGTCTCCGGCAGGCGCGCGCGCGCCGCTTCGTAGGGCGCCATGAGGCGCGCCTCGCGGAAGGCGACGAGGTCGGCGATCACGGGCTCCTTGTCGACCTTGGCCGGCTTGCGATAGCGGTCGGAGCACTTGTCGCCCCAGTACGTCTTCTGACCCTCGATCGTGAACTGGCGCACGTCGCACTCGTTGGAGCAGGCCTTGCAGACGAA
>CAIWHY010000542.1 GCA_903912585.1 uncultured Thermoleophilia bacterium
CCCAAGGACGTGCCGACCATCCTCTACATCGGCATCAACCTGGGAGAGTTCTGCTCCCCCTCGTCGAGCGCCGCGTTCGCGCTGCCGCCTGCGGTAGAGCAGCCGCGCTCGTACAACCAGCACATCTACTCCGTCCAGAAGCGCGTTCAGTCGCCGGCAGCCAAGCGGGTCTACGTGAAGTACTGGATGCAGCTGCGCTGGCCGGATTTCCGCGCCCATTTCCCCAGCAACATGGCCATGCTGGAGACCGTCCTCAAGGCATGCAAGGGGACCGAGCTTCACCCCGTCCTCCTCGACCTCCCGCGCGACGTGCCGGCGATCGGCCGCGCCTTCGACGCCCCCATCGACCAGTACCACCTGCGCTGCGCCCGGCTGGCACGCAAGTACGGCGTGCCGTGGATCCACTTCATCGCCGCGGCGCACTTCGTCGACGGCGACTTCTACGACATCTTCCACACGGTCGAGCCGGGGCGCGTGAAGTACCAGAGACTGCTCTCGGATACGACCATCTCACTCCTCGACAGGTACGGGATGACGCCGACGGACTCTGGCACGCCGACGCCAGATCCGAGCTCCTCGACCACGCTCTGACCGCCGGGAGCCGCCCGGCAGTTCGGCACGGACGGCCCCGTCTCGGCGAGCCTGGGCCCCAGCCCAGGCGGCGGCTCAGCTCGCGCAGCTCGCGCGCCCGTGCTTCTCGAAGTACTTCTGGTGGTAGTCCTCGGCGCGCCACCACTCGGGGGCGGCGGTCACCTGCGTGACCACCGGGCGGCGGTAGCGCCCGCCCTCGTCGAGGCGGCGGATCGCGGCGTTCGCCGCCGCCTCCTGCTCGGGCGTGTGAAAGAAGACCGCCGAGCGGTACTGCCTGCCCACGTCGGGACCCTGACGGTCCTTCTGCGTGGGATCGTGCATGTCGAAGAAGGCGGTCAGGAGCCTCTCGTAGGAGATCTCGTCGGGGTCGTACTCGACGCGCACGGCTTCGGCGTGGCCGGTCCGGTGCGCGCAGACCTGCTGGTAGGTGGGATCCGGCGTGGTGCCGCCGGCATAGCCGACCTCGGTGGAGAGTACGCCGGGCAGCGCCGCGAAGCGCGCCTCGACGCCCCAGAAGCAGCCGGCCGCGAAGGTCGCAGTAGCCATGATGTCGCCTGTCGGTGAGGGTGAGCGCGCCGCTTGCGGTGGCGCGCCTTGCAGGCTGGTGATTCCCGCGAGGGCCTCAAGGTACGCACAGCGCCGGGCTCAGTCGGGCTTGCGCCTCCCGGCCATGCCCGCCGTCGCCGCCTCGGCACCCGGCCGCGGCGCGGCCGGCGGCCGCTGCCGCTCGAGCAGCCGCATGTGGGCGCGGTTGCGCGCGTCGCGGTCCCACATGCGCGAGTAGTACCAGCACCAGCCATACTCGAGCATGCGGTTGTAGGCGCGCTTACGGCGCCCGGCCGTCCACATGAGAAACGCCTTGACCGGCCGCCACGTGTAGAAGAAACGCTTGTTGCCGCGGATGACCTCGCGCTGCAGCGTGGCCGGCGACATGTGCTTGGGCAGGAAGACGACGTGCTGGGCGTCGTAGAGGTACCAATCCCTGGTGATGATCCTGCCGGACGCTTCGAGGTCGGCGAACTGCTGCGTGCCGGGCAGCGGCGTGAGGATGTTGAGCATCACGGTGTCGATGTGGTTCTTGAGCGCGAAGTCCACCGTGTCTCGCACGACGTTCCCGGTGTCGCTGTCGGCGCCGAGCACGAACATGCCGTGACTGCGGATGCCGTAGTCGTGCAGGATGCGGATCGCCTTCTCGATGTCCTCCACGGTCTGCGACTTCTCGTAGCCGTCGAGCGTGGCCTGGTTCACCGATTCGAGGCCGAGGGCGACGAAGTCCGCCCCCGAGGCCCGCATGAGCTCGAGCAGCTCGCGGTCGCGCACGACGTCGGTGCGCACCTGCGCGCCCCAAGGCACGGTGAGGCCCTCGGCGATCATCAGGCGCAGGAGCTTCTTGAGGCGCTTCTTGTCGGCGGCGAAGTTGTCGTCGTAGAAGAAGATCTTCCGGGGCCGCTTCTCTTTGATCTCCGCGACCACGCTCTCGGCGCTGCGAAAGCGGTACTTGCGCCCGAACATCGCCGTCACCGAGCAGAAGTTGCAGGCGAAGGGGCAGCCCCAGCTGGTCATGATCGGCGTGTTCTCGATGCGCTCGTTGCCGACGACGAGAGAGATGTCGGGGAAGGGGAGCGTGTCGAGGTCGGCGCAGCGCTCGTGCAGCGGGTTGTGCACGGTCTCGCCGTCCTTCTTGAACGAGAGGCCGGTGATGCCCTCGACCGCGCGCTTGCCCTCGAGGGCCTCTGCGAGCTCGACCATGATCGTCTCGCCGCTCTCGCCGCGCGCCACGTAGTCGGCGTGCTCGAGCGCCTCGTCGGCCATGAAGGTCACGTGCGAGCCGCCCACGATCACGGGGATGCCGCGCCGCCGCAGTTCGTCGGCGTACTTGAACGACTCGGTGATGGTCGACGTCGTACTGGAGATGCCGACCAGGTCGGCGCTGTACACATCGTCCCAGTCGATCGGCGCCAGCTGGTCGGCATAGATGACCACGTCGTGGCCCTCGGCCTTGAGGGCGGCGCCGATCAGCGGCAGACCGAGGCGCACGAAGTACGAGTGCGACCACATGTGCATGCTGGGAGAGTTGGGTTCGAGCAAACGGATCTTCATGACTGCCTCTGGATGTGCCCTTCCGGCGACGAGACCAACCGCGAGCCCGCTGCGGCGGTCGCGCGCCGCGACCGAGGACCATTACATCACGCGCGAGCTCGAGCCGCACGGCCTCCGCGCCGGCCGACCGGCTGCGAGGGGTGAATACGACCCGTTTGCGAAGGGCAGCTGCGACCCGCGTGCGAGGTGCCGGCGGTCCGCGCGCGAACGGCGGCGTGCGGACCGCCCGGCCGCGCCCCCTCTCGTCTGATACCGTGGACGGCGCCGCCCGGGCGGGCTTGGCGGCGCCCGGCCGGCGCGAGGCGGGATCAGGGCGGGACGAGGAGACGGACGAGTGGACTTCGACAAGCCGGTCACCCGCAGCGGGACCGCGAGCTATAAGTGGGACAAGTACGGCGAGGGCGTCCTGCCGCTGTGGGTCGCGGACATGGACTTCGCCTCGCCGCCGGCCGTAGTGGCGGCACTGCAGGCGCGCGCGGAGCACGGCGTCTACGGCTACGCGCGCCTGCCGGATTCGCTCGTCGAAGCCGCGTGCACGCACCTGGGCGAGCGCTACGGCTGGAAGATCAGCCCGAGCTGGATCGTCTGGCTGCCGAGCGTCGTCCCAGGCCTCAACCTCGCCTGCCGCGCCTTCGCCGCCCCGGGCGAGGCGGTGATGACGATCACGCCCGTCTACCCGCCCTTCCTTACCGCACCCGCCAACCAGGGCCGCCGGCTCATCGCCGTCCCGGCGACGGTCTCCGGCGGCCGCTGGCGCCTGCCGCTCGAGGCGATGGAGGCCGCGGTCACCGCGGACACGCGGGTCTTCCTCCTCTGCCACCCGCACAACCCGCTGGGCCGCGCCTGGAGCAGGGACGAGGTCGCGGCCGTCCTCGACTTCTGCCGCCGGCACGAGCTCATCCTCTGCTCCGACGAGATCCACTGCGACCTCATCCTCGACGACGTCGCGCACGTCCCCGCCGCCGCGGCCGCCGACGACACCGCCGGGCGCGTCGTGACCCTGATGGCGCCGAGCAAGACGTTCAACCTGCCGGGGCTCAACTTCGCCTTCGCCGTCGTCGCCGACCCGGAGCTCAGGAAGCGCTACCTGCGGCCGGCGGCCGGCCTGTTCCCCATGCCCGGCTGCTTCGCGGTCGCCGCCGCCGAGGCCGCGTATCGCGAGGGCGGCGGCTGGCTGGACGAGCTGCTCGCGTACCTGCGCGGCAACCGCGACCTGCTCGAGAGCTTCGTTGCGGAGGAGTTGCCGCGACTGCGCCTCACGCACGTCGAGGCGACCTACCTCGCCTGGCTCGACGTGCGCGACGCGCCGGTGGCCGACGCGGCCGGCGCCTGTCTGCACGCGGGCCTGGCGCTCTCAGCCGGGGCGGATTTCGGCGACCCCGGCTACCTGCGCCTGAACTTCGCCTGCACGCGGGCGACGCTGCAGGAGGCGCTGCGCCGCCTGCACGATGCTTTGGCCTGATAAACTCCCTGCATGAGCAGCCGCACCGACCGCAGGACCCGCCGCTACAAGTCTCGCGCCTACCGGCGTCGGCGCGTGGCGGCCCTTCTCGCCGTCATCGTCGTGATCGCGATCGTCGCCGGCGCGGTCTACGCCGTCGCGCACCGCGGCGGCTCCACGCCGTCCGCCGCCGCCTCCACGACCGGCGGCAAGGCGACGCCGAGCGGGCAGTCCACTCCGTCCTCGTCGGCGTCCGCCTCCCCCGCGCCTTCCCCCACGACCAGCGCCCAAGCGGCGGCTGCCTGGACCGGCCCGCCCTCGAGCGATCTCACGCTCCACGTGCGCAAGGTCATCGTGAGCGCCAGCATCTCGCCCAAGTCGGTCGTCTCCACCGGCACCGGCCTCGTCTTCGCCCAGAACATGATGTACAAGCACACGATCACGGTGTACGACACCAAGACCTTCAAGCTCGTGAAGACGATCCCCGACCGCGTGGTGCTGGCCGATTTCGGCTACAAGGGCAAGACCGCCGGCATCCAGGGCGCCCCGGTGGAGGCGGCGGAGACGCCGGACCACCGCTTCATGTACGTCTCGCAGTACTCCATGTACGGCCCCGGCTTCTACCACGAAGGTCACGACGTCGGCGGCCCCAGCTCGGGCTTCGACAAGAGCTTCGTCTACCGCGTGCGCCTCAGCGACCTCAAGATCGACAAGGTCATCAAGGTCGGCTCGGTGCCCAAGTACGTCGCCGTCACGCCCGACCAGAAGTACCTGCTGGTGAGCAACTGGGACTCCTACTCGCTGAGCGTCGTGGACGTGCAGAAGAACAAGCAGATCAAGCAGATCTACCTCGGCCCGTACCCGCGCGGCATCGCCGTCTCGCCGGACTCAAAGACCGCCTACGTGGCGGTGATGGGCAGCTACGACATCGCCAAGGTCGATCTCACCACGTTCCACGTGAGCTGGATCCACGGAGTCGGCTCCGCGCCGCGCCACCTCGTGATGAGCCCGAGCGGCAAGTACCTGTACGCCACGCTCAATGGCGAAGGCCACGTCGCCAAGATCGACCTGCGCTCCGACCACGTCGTCGACAAGGTGTACACGGGGTCGCAACCACGCAGCATGGCGATGGCCACCGACGGCAAGACGCTCTACGTCGTGAACTACGACTCGAGCACCATGTCCGCCGTCCGCACCAAGGACATGAAGGTGATCCAGACGATGAACACCAACGCGCTGCCCATCGGGATCACCTACGACACGCCCACGCAGAGCGTGTGGCTGTGCTGCTACACCGGCAGCATCATGGTGTTCCGCGGCAAGTGAGTCCGCCGGGCGGCCTGCCGGCCGCCCCTGGGACGCCGGCCGAGGCTCGCGGCCAGCCCCCGCCCTGCGTCAGCGCAGCGTGACGCCCTTCTGCAGCTTGATCCAGCAGCCCTTGAGCGCGCCTTCGGCGATGCGTACCGACGGCGAGCCGTTGACGACCGCGCCGCGGTTGACGAGCAGGGTCGCCGCGGCGCCGGCGGGCAGAGTCGTCCGGGCGACGACGGCGCCGGAGTCGCCGAGGCGGAGCGCCGCGTAGGCGCGGCCGGCCGCCAGCGTCAGCTGCCGCGCCGGATCGTAGTCGAGCGGGACGACGGCGCCGGTCAGGTACGCGTGCCCCGGCGCCTCCTCGATCCAGGAGCCCGAGAACGGCCCGCCGGCGGCGCGGATGAAGATGCCGCGGCCGCGGAAGCGCTGGCGCGCACCGGCGTGGCAGACGAGCGTCTGCGCCACGCTGACCGTCCGGCTCCCCGCCTGCGCGCCGCTCCAGCCGAAGCGCACGACGGCGTACTTCCCCGGCGTCACGCGCAGCGTCCCCGCCGTCGCTGGATACGGGTAGTCCGCCTCCCACAGGTCGGCGTCGCGGGCGAACGCGACGGCGCCGGTCATCGAGTACAGCCCCAGCAGCTGGTGCACGTGGATGTTGTGGTAGAGCGGGTTCACGATGAGGTGCGCCAGGCAGTAGTGGCTCATCCAGCCCGGCTGCCGGAAGGTGCTCGCGTAGTGCTGCGCCGTCGCCGCGGCGCCGCGAAACAGCGCCTGGGCGCGCGGGTCCTTGGTCACGGCCCAGTACTCGAAGATGCCGAAGGCGGTGGAGTTGTGGCCGTTGAACGTGTCGTCCGGCCGCATGCCGGCCCACGGCCACTCCTGCAGCCAGTAGTAGCCGTAGCCGTCGACCATCGTGACGTAGGGACCGCTCGTCGGGCCCTTGACCAGGAACGCGGCGAAGAGGTGATCGGCGGCGTCGCGCCACTTCTGGTCGCCGGTCACCTGCGCGAGCCGCGAGAAGAAGAGCAGCGCGCGGCCCTGCGACAAGGCCGAGTACCACGGTGCCGAGAGCGGCTCGACGTGCAGGCCGTGGCGGTAGTAGTGATTGGGGTTCGGGCAGAACCAGGCGTCGCCCGCCACGACGCGGTTGGACACCAGTCGTTGCGCCTGCGCGAGGGCGCGCTGGAGAAAGAAGTCATCGTGCGTCACGCGGTAGGCGCTCAGGTTGAGGAGGCCAAAGGTGGCCTGGCCGCGCGGGAAGTCGTAGAGCACGCCGCCGACCCGGCGCATGCGCACGCCCTGGTCGTCGTGGACGCCGTGGTCGACGCGCGAGAGCGCTCCCGAGCCGTAGAACTGGCGCTGCGACTGCGGCAGGTCGCGCAGGGCGTACGGAGCGGTGTGGAACGAGAAGGGGATGCCGTTGGCCGCCGGGGCGGGAGCGCGCACGGCCGCGGCCGCGGGAGCGCGCACGCCGGCGGACGCGCTGCGGTCGACCGCGGTCGCGACACCGGCGCTCGCGGCGAGGGCGGCGCAGGCAAGCGCGGCAAGCGCGAGCGTCCGTAGCGTGCCGGTCCTGAGTCTCGTGCCGCGCATTCTGGCCCCCATACGACGGTGCCGGCCAAGGCGGGCCGACGGTCGCCCAAGGCTATCAAGCGGCCCGGGCGGCCTCAAATCCCGGACGCCTCAAATCCGCGACGGCCTCAAGTCGCGTCGGCATCGCGTCCCGGCGGCCTCAGATCCGCAGGACGCCCACGCCGTCCGCCGCGCCGGCCAGCACGACGTCGGCGCGCCGGCGCGCGAAGATGCCGTTCTCGACGACGCCCGGGATGGCGTCGATCGTAAACTCGAGCCGCTCCGGGTCGGAGAGGTCGAGGCCGGCGACGTCGAGGATGACGTTGCCGCCGTCGGTCACGAAGCCGGTGCGGGAGGCGGGCGTGCCGCCGAGGGCGAAGAGGCGTGCGGCGACGGCCGCCGCGGACGCCGGCAGCACCTCGACCGGCACGGGGACGCCGCCGAGCCGATGTGCGAGCTTCGTCTCGTCGACGATGCAGACGAAGAGACCGGCGGCGGTCGCCACGGCCTTCTCGCGCGTGTGCGCGCCGCCGCCGCCCTTGATGAGCCGCAGTTCGGGGTCGACCTCGTCGGCGCCGTCGACGTACAGCGGCACGGAGCCGACGGCAGCCAGATCGACGACGGCGATGCCCGCGGCGCGCAGCGCCGCCGCCGTCGCCTCGGAGCTGGCAACGGCCGTCATGATCTTGTCGCGGCGGCGCGCCAGCGCCGCGACGAAGTACGCGGCGGTGCTGCCGGTGCCCACACCGACGGTCATGCCGGGACGCACGTACTCGAGCGCCGCCTCGGCCGCGGCCTGCTTCATCGCGTCCAGCGCGTCCTTCTTCATCTGGCCCTGCGTCATGCCCTTCACGTACCCGGTCTGCCGCCCGACGGCGAGCTCAGCGCGCCTGCGGCGACCAGCCCATGACCGCCTTTGCTTCAAGGTAGTCCTCGAGCCCGAACCGGCCCCACTCGCGACCATTGCCCGACTGCCGGTAGCCACCGAACGGCGCGCCGGCGTCGGTCGGCGCGCCGTTGAGGTGCACCATGCCGGTGCGCATCCGGCCGGCGACCCGGCGCGCCCGCTCGAGGTCGGCCGACTGGACGTAGCCGGAGAGGCCGTAGACGGTCGCGTTGGCCAGTTCGAGCGCGTGCTCCTCGTCGCGGAACGGCGTCATGACCAGCACGGGGCCGAAGATCTCCTCCTGGAAGATGCGCATCTCCGGCGTCACGTCGGCGAAGACCGTGGGCCGGACGAAGAAGCCCTTGTCGAGCCCGTTCGGTCGCGCGAGCCCGCCGGCGACCAACCGGGCGCCTGCGTCGATGCCGGCCTGGATGTAGCCGCGCACGGTGTCGAACTGCTTGCGGCCGGCCACCGGGCCCATGAACGTCGCCCGGTCCTGCGGGTCGCCGACGGCGACCGCATCTGCGGTCCGGACGGCGATATCGACCGCCTCGTCGTAGATCTCCTGCGCCACCAGCATGCGCGTCGGCGCGTTGCAGGACTGGCCGGAGTTGTGCATGCAGCCGAGCACGCCGGAGCGGACGACCTTCTCGACGTTCACGTCGCCGAAGACAAGGTTCGCCGACTTGCCGCCGAGCTCGAGCGAGACGCGCTTGATCGAGGGGGCCGCGGCCGCGGCCAAGACGCCCCCGACGGCGGTCGAGCCGGTGAGCGACACCATGTCGACCAGCGGGTGGGTGGCGAACGCGTCGCCCAGGGCGGCGCCGGCGCCGTTCACCATGTTGAACACGCCGGCGGGGAGCCCGGCCTCGTCCACCGCCTCGGCGAAGAGAAGGGCGGAGAGCGGCGCGAGCTGGCTGGGCTTGAGGACCATGGTGCAGCCGGCCGCCAGCGCCGGCCCCACCTTGCAGGTCACCTGGTTCATCGGCCAGTTCCACGGCGCCAGCAGGGCGCAGACGCCGACGGGCTCGCGCACGATGCGGGTCGTGCCCCAGTCCTGCTCGAGCGGGTAGTCGCGGAGCGCGTTGATGGCCTGTTTGAGATGGGCGGCGCCGGCCAGCACCTGGCCGCCCTCGGCGAGGCCGCGCGGGATGCCGACCTCGGTCGTCATCGCGGCCGCGATCTCGGGGATGCGCTTCTTGTACGCCTCGCGCACGGCGGCGAGCGCCTCGAGGCGCTCCTCCTTCGTCGTCCGCGCCCAGGCCGGGAGGGCCCGGTGAGCCGCCCCGATCGCCGACTCCACGTCGGCGGGGGAGGCGGCCGCCACGCGCGCGACCTCCTCCTCCGTCGCGGGATTCACGACCGCGATGGTGTCTCCAAGGTGGACCGGGTCGACCCACAGCCCGTCGATGTAGAACCTGCTGCCATCGGCCACGATTCCTCCAGCCCGCCCAGTGGATTGCCGGTTCCTAGTCTACCGGGAGCCGGGAGCGGCTTCCGGCGGGGCGGCCTGCGCCGGCGCCCGGCCATTCTCCGTTCCGGACCCCGGCCCGACGCGTTTCCGGCGGGAGTGGCGCTAGAATGTCACTGACAAGGACCGTACGCGACAGGCCCCAGGGGGAGAGGCGGCCGGCCGCACGTCGAAGGAGGCATCATGGGGACTCGTCCACGGCGCGCACCGGCGCGCGCTTTACTCGTCCTGCTGGCGGCGGTCGCCGTCGGCCTCATCTTGGCGCCGGGGGCGCTCGCGCAGTCGCGGGCGACCGCCGTGAACCCGTTCGCACAGCTCGCCGTCCAGCAGGCGGTGCTGATCGCGGGCGACGGCGCGTGGATGGACTGGTTCGGCTACTCGGTGGCGATCGACGGCGATACCGCGGTGGTCGGTGCTATGGCAAAGAACGTCAACGGCAACGCTTCGCAGGGCGCCGCCTACATCTTCACGCGGAGCGGCGCGTCCTGGTCGCAACGGGCAGAGCTGACGGCTGCCGACGGCGGGTCGCCCGACCAGTTCGGCTTCGCGGTCGCGCTGCAAGGGGACACGGCGCTGATCGGGGCGCCCATGCACACCGTCGACGACAGCGACTACCAGGGGTCGGCCTACGTCTTCCAGGGCGAGGGCTCATCCTGGATGCAGACGGGGGAACTGACGGGGAGCGGCGGAGCCACCAACGACTTCTTCGGCCGGTCCGTCGCGCTCTCCGGCGACACCGCGCTCGTCGGGGCCCCGTACAAGAAGGTGGGCACGAACGGCTGGCAGGGCGCCGCCTACGTCTTCGCGCGGAGCGGCACGCTCTGGTCACAGCAGGCCGAGTTCCCGGCCCCGGACGGCGCCGCCGAAGATCAGTTCGGCACCTGCGCCGCCCTCGACGGTGACACGGCGATCCTCGGCGCCCCGGGGCATGAGGTCGGAGGAACGGTCGCTCAGGGCGCCGCGTTCGTCTTCGCGCGCCACGGCACGACCTGGACGCTGCAGGCGGAGCTGACGGGCAGCGACGGCGCCGCCTCCGACGAGTTCGGCAAGTCAGTCGCTCTCGACGGCGACGACGCACTCGTCGGGGCCTTCTCCAAGAAGGTCAACGGCAACAACCAGCAGGGCGCCGTGTACGCCTTCACGCGCAGCGGCACGCTGTGGTCGCAGCAGGCCGAACTAGTGGCGGGCGACGGGCAGGTGGAAGACCAGTTCGGCTCCTCCGTCGCTCTCGACGGCGACACGGCGCTGATCGGAGCCTTCTGGGCCGCCGTGGGCGGCATCCAGGAGCGAGGCGCCGCGTACATCTTCACGCGCAGCGGCGCGGCCTGGTCACAGCGCCAGAAGCTGACCCAGGCCGACGGCATCGCCGGCGACGAGTTCGGGTGGTGCGTCGCTCTCGACGCCAAGACGGCCCTGGTCGGCTCCGAGGGCTGGACCGTGAACGGCAAC
This sequence comes from uncultured Thermoleophilia bacterium, assembly GCA_903912585.1. Taxonomy (GTDB): domain Bacteria; phylum Actinomycetota; class Thermoleophilia; order UBA2241; family UBA2241; genus CAIXSE01. Next base: position 10,822 of record CAIWHY010000542.1, read on the forward strand.
GCCGGGCAGGGCGCGGTGTTCGCCTACGTCCTCCCGTGCACGGTGACGCCTGGCGTCGTCGGTGGCGGCGGGACCATCTCGCCGAACGCGGCGCAGACGCTCGCCTGGGGTGCGACGCCGACCTTCGCCTTCGCCCCCGACGCGGGCTACCTCGTCGCGCAGGTCATGGTGGACGGCGCCGCGGTCACCATGACCGGCGCCGACTCGTACACCTTCCCGGCGCTGACGGCGGACCACACCATCAGCGTCGCGTTTGCCGCGGTCCTGCCGGCCCCCACGCCCAAGCCGGTGATCGGCAAGCTCTCGGCGAAGTCAGGCGCGCGCGGCACGACGGTGACCATCAGGGGTACGGGCTTCGGCGCGACCCGAGGCGCCGGCGTCGTCAAGTTCGGCAAGGCGAAGGTCGGGAAGTACGTGTCGTGGAGCGCGACCAGGATCAAGGTCAAGGTCCCGAAGAAGGCCAAGCACGGCTTGAACAAGGTGACGCTCACGACCGCGGGCGGGACCAGCGCGGCGAAGAACTTCAAGGTGCAGAGGTGAGCTGAGCACGGGCGCGAGCCCGCGCCGACGTGAGCGGGATGGTCCCGGTCCCCCAGCCGACTGCGACGATGGCTGCAGCATAGCACGCGCATGGAAGGCGCCAGCAGGGCGCTGAACAAGGCCTGAGCCCTCCCCGGAACAGCATGAATCACATGCCGACCTTCGATCTCACGCTCCAGAAGACCTACTTCAAGATGGGCTTCTTCAACGTCGGCGTCGGCTGCGATCGCCACGTGCGCAAGACCGAGGGGCCGGTGCGTCTTCGCCTTGGGCGGGACGGCCGGGAGGTCGCGGCGCGGGTCGATCGCCACGCCACTCAGAACGGCACGCCCAGGATCATGGGAGGCGTCCCTCTGCGGGACTGGTTCCAAGCCAACTTCAAGCCTATGGGCACGGTCGCCGTCGACCTCGCGTCTCACGACGTGATCGTGCTGGATCGGAAGTAGGCCGGTCGGCGGCGGGACCTTGCTCGCCCTCGCGCGCCCGCGGAAATGGCGAAGCCCTTTCGTATTCGTCGCAACTTAACAGACTAGTCACGTCTTATCGCCCCTTGATGAGTCTCGTCTAGTCTGAAAAGGACTGCCGTGGACCCGCGCAAGAACCCTTGCGCTTCCGGCGCCGGCACCAAGCCTCCGGCGCTCGTCGGCCGTGGCAAACAGATCGAGTCGTTCGACATCCTGCTGGAGCGTCTCGAGAACGGCTACGTCGAGCAGTCGATGATCGTCACGGGGCTCAGGGGGGTCGGCAAGACCGTGCTCCTCGATGTGTTTCGCGAGAAGGCAGAGGCCCGCGACTGGGCCACCGTGGAGTGGGAGGTCGAGAAGAACGCCGCCTTCGCTCCGAAGATTGCTGCGCATGTGCGCCGGGCACTGCTGCAGATCGCGCCCAAGGCAAGATGGGCGGACCGGGTGCTCAGAGCGGCATCCATCCTCAAGTCGTTCACGGTCACGTTCAATCCCGATGGGCCATGACCGCCGGCCTCGACATCGACGCACTCGCGGGCATCGGCGACAGCGGTGCGCTGTCGGAGGACCTGACCGACCTGTTCGTCGCCAAAGGGGAAGCCGCTCAGGACCAAGGCGTTGGCGTCGTCTTCCTCGTCGACGAGATCCAGCTCCTGCGGCTGCCCGACCTTGAAGCCCTCATCGTGGCGCTGCACAAGTGCACTCGGCGGTCGTTGCCGATCACCTTGGTCGGAGCTGGCCTGCCGCAGATTCCCCGTCTGGCCGGCGAAGCCAAGTCGTACAGTGAGAGGCTCTTCCGCTTCCCGCAGATCGGCGAACTTGATGCCGCGAGCGATGCCCGAGATGCCATAGTTCTGCCGGCCGCAGATCTGGGCATCGAGCTCGCGGCCGACGCCGTCGATTCCATGGTCGACTACACCCAGGGCTATCCCTACTTCCTGCAGGAGTACGGCAGGATCGTCTGGGACGAGGCTTCGGTTTCTCCGGTGACGCTGAACGACGTCAAGACGGTGTTGCCTCTCGTCGAGGCGGGGCTCGACGAGAGCTTCTTCCGAGTACGTGCGGAGCGCACGACCGAACTCGAGCTCAGGTACCTCTGCGCAATGGCGGAGCTTGGGCCCCAGGCGCACCGAGCGAGCGAGGTCGCACGCCGCATTGACCGGACGGTCGAGCAAGCTGGTCCGATTCGTTCGCGCCTCATCGACAAGGGGCTTCTCTACACGCCGGGTCACGGGTACGCGGCCTTCACCGTGCCGCAGTTCGACAGGTACATGCTGCGGTGCCACTCCGAGCTGGGTGCGTCGTGAGTCCACGGGCCGACGCCAGCGGCAAGAAGCTTCCCCACCCAGCAGACGGTCAACGCCGCCGTCAAACAGATCTGCGACATCATGCGGCGCTCCAACTGCGCCGGCGCGCCGCAGTACGTGCCGGAGGTCACCTGGATCTCGACGAGATCGACCACACGATGGTCGACACCACGCATGTCTTCACCCTCTCGCAGGTCTCCGAAGGCCTGCTGCTCAAGATGGGCGAGAAGGGCAGCGACGGCGGCCAGTTCTTCACGCCGCGCGAGCTCATCCGCGCCATGGTCCGCGTCGTCGACCCCCGCATCGGCGAGACCATCTACGACCCCGGCTGCGGCACCAGCGGCTTCCTCGCGCAGTCCTACGAGCAGATGACCGGCCCGGGCAACGGCAACATCACCTCGGCCGACCAGTTCGTCACCCTGCAGGAGCGCACCTTCCACGGTCGCGAACGGTTCCGGGGGCTCTGGCGACGAGATCGGCGGGCGCTGCGGCATGGTGATCGACGAGGGCGTCCTGTTCCGCACCAGCGAGACCGCTTTTCTGCAGACCAAGCGCAAGCTGCTCGACGACTGCGACCTCTGGTGCATCGTCAGCATGCCGCCTGGCGTCTTCAGCCAGGCCGGCGCCGACGTGAAGACCAACCTCCTGTTCTTCACCAAGGGCCGGCCCACCGAGCGCATCTGGTACTACGACCTCAAGGCGGTCAATCCGCATCGCGTGGTCGAGCAAGACACGCGTACCCCTGAAGAACTGCTCGACGAGATCGAAAGGCAGCAAGCGGTCATCGCCGAAGCGATCGCGGAGCTGCGAGAACTTTAGGGGAGCGACGGATCGTGCGAGCTCGTGGGTGCTCCCCAACGTGGGTGCCCTGCAAGCGCCGGCCAGCCGCGCGACATCAGCTGCCTGGAGGTCACGTCGACGAGTAGCCAGGCGGCCGCCAGGCCCGCCGCGGAGAGAGTCTCATCTCAGGTGGTCCTGCCTGTACTTGTGCACGACCACGAATCGCGGCGCACGCGGCGCACGCGGCCGCTCCTCCGTCCGCAGTCTGGCGACGAGCCTTCCGCTCGCGCCGCAGACCACGATCTCACGCCGGGGCAAAGCTGTCCGCTCACTGCGGAGCTCCGACTCGGCCAGAGGGGCGTGCGCATTTCAGAACGGCAGAGCGGGTGCCGATAACGGAGGCAGGCATCTGCGCGCGGGCTCGGCATGCTATGCGGGAAGCCGGCGAGGGCCGCAGGTTGACCTTGGGTCGAGCGAGTCCGGGTCCAGCAGTTGGGAGCAGCCAAGGCGTGGCCACGACCGATCGCGCCGCGAAACGAGGAGCGCTTCATGAAGAGCCCGAGGATCGTAGCCGTGGCCGCCGCCGTCATCGGCCTGGCCTTGGCGGCCGGCGCCTGCGGCGGCCAGAGCGCTGCATCGCCCTCGCCATCGCCAACCACTACATCGGCCGCCGTGAAGGGCGCACTGCCGACGTACGTGGACCTGGCCGACGACATCGCGCCGATCGGCGCGGACGGCAGCGTGCCCACCACCGGGCAGCTTGTCGAGCTTATGGTGACCGAGCCCGCGTTCGCCGCCCCCAACATCGAACTCGCGGCACGCAACGTGTCGATCGGTGTGGAGTACGACTCGGCGGCCGACCTGAGCGGAGCCAAGCTCAGCCAGGCCCGGATCTACTACACGCTCATCAACGGCAGCCTCGACCTGCGCGGCGCCGACATGAGCCGTCTGCTCATCCCCGACGGGCAGTTTCCGTGGGACGTCGGGGGCACCATGGACCTGCGCGGAGCGAACCTCACGGGCGCCGACCTCACCAACCTGATCGGCAGAGGGTGGAGCAAGACCAAGAAGTGGTGGAACAACATCACCATCGACGACACCACCGTGTTCAGCAACACCAAGATGCCGAAGACCGGAGCGCTCTACACCCGGCCGTGATCGTCACGGCCCGGCCAACGGCATGACAGACTCGAGGCGCGGCCTTGGTAGGTCGCGCCTCCAAGCAAGGGAGCCCGACATGAAGGCTACGAGGGTCGTCAGGACAGTCGCGGCAGCGGCCGCCATCATGGGCCTGGCCCTGGCGGCCGGCGCCTGCGGCGGCCAGAGCACCGCAGCGCCGTCGCCCGTCGGCTCATCGGCGTCTGCCAAGGGGAGCCTCAACTCCTCCGGGCGCGGCGTGCACCTGACGGTGCACTGGCTCATGCCCAAGACCGTCGCGGTGAGCGGGGACGGTGCAACGGCTACGACGGTGGCCAAGGGTGAGGCGGTGGAGTTCGAGGGACAGAGCGCGAGCGACAAGGACGTGCGCGCCACGCTCGGCGATGTCTACATCATCGGCAACAACCCCGGGATCGGGCGCCCCGACCTCACGCTCCAGGTGGGCAGCGATCACCTCGACCCCATCTCCCTGTCGGAAAGCACCGGCCGGGACCAGTGGATCGGCAACGTGAAGTTCCACCTCCAGCG
>CAIWHY010000543.1 GCA_903912585.1 uncultured Thermoleophilia bacterium
CAGCTCGCCGCCGCCGTGGCGGTCCTCCACGCCTTCCATCTGGGCGGCGCCGGCTGGCGTGCCGCCGCCCTCGTCCTCGTGCTCACCAATCTCATCGGCATCCTCCCTCTTACGCCCGGCAACGTCGGCACCTTCCAGGTGGCCGCGGTCGCGGCGCTGGCGGTGTACGGCGTGGGGTCCGGGCCGGCGATGGCGTTCGCTCTCGGCCTGCAGGGGCTGCAGCTGCTCGTCGCCATCCTCGCCGGCGTCGCTTCGCTCGGCCTTCAGGACCTGGCGCTCCACGACCTCGCCGGCAAGAGCCGGCACGCGGCGCGCCACATCGGGCACGAGGAGTTCGATACGCCCTGAGGGCCAAGCGCTTGGAGGGGAAGAAGTGGTGCCCCAACGGAACTTGAATCCGTATCGCCGGCTTGAAGGCCATGAAGTACCTGCAAAATCTTCATTAGCTTCGTGCAATGCTGTGAGCCGGTCACGAGCGCGAGCCTGCGGATTGGGCACCAAGAGGGGCGCCAATGGCGGACCGCTCCGCGGAGTGGCCGCCAGGAGGCCCCAACTACATCCACCCATAGATGGCTGAGTTCTGCCGTCTGGTCGCCAACCTGATCGCACTCCAAGCAACCAGGCGATGAGGCCGGTCCTCCCGCACTGTGGGGCGGTCCAACGCTGACTCACGGGCGTGCTTGGGCATATTCGGTCCACTGCCGAGTTGACGGCCAGGGGCGGCCGAGGCGACGATGCCAGATCTTCCGTCGCCTGAGCACGGCGCACGTTGCTTGCTTGTGCCGAGCACGAGCAGCGAAGGGAAGAGGCATGAGCGGACTGGCGAAAGTGTTCGCGCTCAACCGCAAGGGGCTCAACCTGCGGCGGGGCCTGGCGATCGCCGTCGTCCTGGTGGCGCTGGCGGCGCTCCTTGTCGCCCTCGACCGCGAAGCCTACGTGCTCACCTTCGTCTTCGCCGTCCTGTTCGCGGGTCTGAGCGACCCCGGCGGCACATTCGCCTACCGGGCGCAGCGCATGGTCCTCTACGGAGTGATCGGGGCGCTGCTCACCGCCCTGGGGTTCAGCATCGGCGGCGGGGCCTGGGGCTTCGTCGTCCTGGCAACATTCGTGGTCACCCTTCTGGGCGGACTGGCCGTGAAGTACGGTCTGCACCGGTTCGTCAGCGGCGCGCTGCTCAATGCCTGGTTCCTCATCGCGATCGCCATGCCGCCTTCCTACAAGCTCGACGGCATCCAGACCGTCGCCTGGAAGCAGGCCGTGGCCTGGCTTGTCGCCTCGGCCATCTGGATCGCCCTCACCGGCGTCTTGTGGCTAGTGCGAGGGCGCAAAGAGCGCCCCCAGTGGATCGCCGAGATCCCCGGTTCCACCGCTGCCGTCAAGCTGACCCGCCCCGTGGTCCTGTTCGCTGTGATCCGCGCTCTCGCCGTGGCGATCGCGGTGGCCATCGCCTTCGGCCTGCATGTGCCCAACGCCGACTGGATGCCGATCGCCACTTTCGTCGCCGTCAAGGGCAGTCTGCAGCAGACCACCCTGGTTGCCGAGCAGCGCCTGGCCGGCGCCATCCTTGGTGCCGTTGTGGCCGCCCTCTTCCTGCTGACGGTCCACGACAAGCACGCCCTGGAGGTCGTCATCATCCTGTTTGCCGTCGTGGCCGCCTCGATCCGCACAGTGAACTACGCCCTCTATTGCGCTGCGATCGCCGCGCTAGTGCTCATCGCCATGGACCTGCCGCACCCGGCGAGCCTCGCCGACGAGGGACGGCGGGTGCTGTTCACGCTTGCCGGCGTGGGCATCGGCGTCCTCGTCATGCTGCTTGCGAACATGATCCAGAAGCGCAGCGCCAAAGGGGCAGCGCAGGCAAGCTAGAGGGTTGCCGGAAGATCGAGGGGGGACAAGAGAAGCACTCTTGTGCAGGAAGAAAGTGGTGCCCCCAACGGAATTCGAATCCGTGCTGCCGGCTTGAAAGGCCGGAAGTGCCTGCAAAACAGGCATAAATGGCGTGCAATGCTGTGATTCTTCCACGAGGGCGAGCCTATGGATTGGGCACCAGAAGGGGCACCACGGGGCGACTGTCAGCGGGCTGAACGGCTACAGCGGTCGGTCCGCTGATGGTCGGCCCCGGTCGGAGGGTCACAGCCCGGCGGCCCCCGAACTATCCTGAGGGTGCTGGACCTGTGCCACGCGCGACGAGTCGGCGTTCACGCCAGGTCCACTTCGCTGCCCGCGTCCATCTTGAGAGCCCGCTCGAACGCGAGAGCCGCAAGGCCGATGTCCTGAGCTGCCGTGCCCGTCGAGTCGAACACGGTTATCTCGTCGGCGCTCTCCCTGCCGGTAGCTGCCCCGGCCAGGACGGCGCCGATCTCCGCGTGCACGTCGGCTTCGGTCATGAGGCCTTCGCGAAGCGGGTGCTGCAGCTCCCCCGCGACACGACACTGGGAGACCATGTCCACGAAGAGGCGCGAGCCGGCGGTAAGACGCGCGTCGAGTTCCTGCTTGCCGGGTCCGTCGGCGCCGATGGCGGTGATGTGCGTTCCCGGCCGGACCATATCGAGCATGACGAGAGCCTCTCGTGATGGCGTGGCCGTCACCACCACGTCGGCTTGGTGAACGGCGTCGGCGACCGACGCGGCGATCACGACCTCGATTCCGAGGTCAGCGCCGGTGGTCGCGGCGAACCGCCGGCAGAGGTCGAGGTCGGCCGGCGGCGCCCAGACAGCTACGCGTTCGAGTGGACGTACGCGTGCGACGGCCCGCGCGGCCATGGCGGCGATCTCGCCGCAGCCGACCAAGCCCAGAATGCGTGCATCCGCCCGCGCGAGCAGATTCGTGGCGACGCCGGCGGCCGCCCCTGTGCGCCAGCTGGTCAGCAGCCAGCCGTCCATCAGAGCCAAGGGGAAGCCCGTGCTACCGTCGAGGAGAAGGACCATGGCACTGCCGGTAGGCAGCCCGCGGGCCGGATTGTCGTAGAAGCCACATGCTGCCTTGACGGTCACGTAGGGCGTGGAGCCACGCATGACAGCTGACTTCACGTCGATCTCTCCGTGAACGTCCGGGTTCTCGAGGTGCTGGATGGGTGGAGTCTGGACGCGACCCTCGAAGAGCGCCACGTACCCTCGTTCCACGTAGTCGATCGCCTCGCCGAAGTCGAGAAGGCCTGCGATCGTCCTCGCGCTGAGCACACGGACCTTCATTGAGCATCACCCCTGGGTCTGATTCGGTTGGCGAGCGCGAGAGCGACCCGCATTCGCTTCGACCCTAGATGGCGCCGCCGGAGTGTCAAGGGCAGGAATGGGCGGCGCTGGGGGCTGCCCAGGGTCAGTCGCCGGTCTTGTCCTTGAGCAGGAGCCTCACCATGTCGGCGAGCATCTCGAAGACGGCGTTCCTGTCGACGGCCGCTGGGTCGGCGGCGAAAACAATGTCAGATGTGCAAGCGGACCTTCGGAAGCAGCATCCCGACTGGAACGATGCCCAGATCGACAAGGAGGCCAACGCCCAGGTTACCGCGTCAAAGCAG
>CAIWHY010000544.1 GCA_903912585.1 uncultured Thermoleophilia bacterium
ATGATCTGCGCCTTGCTGGCGACGACATAGTCGACGCCGACGATGACCGTCGTCGTGCCTTCGACGTGCTCCTGGTATATGTGCGCGGTGTTGAGGTTCAGCGCCATGTTGACGACCGGCAGGATCTGCGCCAGTGAGTCGAGGTCGGTCGTCGTCAGCTTGCTGATCGCGTGCACCATCTTCACGACCTTCGTCCAGCTGCCGCTCCAGCGCGTCGCCTGGCGTTGCACCTCGCGGAGGAACATCTGCTGGCGCACCATGCGCGTGAAGTCGCCGGTCTGGTCGTGGCGGAAGCGCACGAAGTTGAGTGCCTGCTTGGCGTCGACGAGCTGGTAGCCGGGCTGCAGGTCGATCGACTTGAAACCGGAGTGCGGCGGGTTGTAGTAGCGGTGGTCGACCGGCAGGTAGACGCCGCCGAGCAGGTCGACCACCTTCCAGAAGCCGTTGAAGTTGATGCGGATGAAGTGGTCGATCGGCAGGCCGGTGATGCTCGAGAAAGTCTGCACGGCGAGCTTGACGCCGCCGTCGGCGTAGGCGGCGTTCATCTTCGCGTAGCCGACGCCGGGGATATCGGTGTAGAGGTCGCGCGGCAGGGAGAGCATCGCGATCGTCTTCGCCTGCGGATCGAGGCGCACGAGGATCTGCGAGTCGGAGTTGTGGCTCGCGTCGGTGCCGAGCAGGAGGATGTTCATGGGCGTGTCGGGGAGCGGATGCGCGAGCACGGTGCGCGCCTTGGCGACGGTGGCCTTCTGCTCGGCCGTCCCGCCGCCGCCCATGCCGCTCAGGTCGTGATCGACGTAGCCGAAAGCGAAGCCGGGCGCGGCGAGGGCCCCCACCAGCAGCGCGACACCGACGACCTTGACGGCCGCGCGGCGGCCGAAGGCCAGGTACCAGGTCACGAGGACCAGGAGCATGACGGCCGCGGCCGGGATGACCATCCGCGTCCAGATCGGCAGGCGGCGCAGATGCCCGGCAAAGCCGGCCATGCCGGTAAGGTCGCCGTAGACGCGGTGCCCGTAGAGGAAGGCGAACGCCGCGGCGGCGCAGAGCAGGGTCACGATCACCGCGATCGCGAGGTACGCGGGGTCGCCGGGTCGCTGGGTCGCTCCGATCGGTGCGAGGGGCGGCGCCGGCTTGCGGCCCGGATTCTCGGCCGGCTCCTTCTCGCCGGCTCTGTAGACTCGGCACTCCTGCATGCGGGGGGACGCTCCTCTCCGATCTGGTCCATCTCGCCGACGGTCGCGTGGTAGAGACTAGCCGAGATTTCGGGGCCTGTGACCTCGGAGTACCACGAGGCCGCCGGCCAAGGATGGACGGCGTCCATGTGCCGTGCGCGCGAGACGGAGAGTACAATCCGCGCGAGCGTCGGTGTGACCGTCCGGTCACACCGACGCAGCACGCCAGCACTACTGACGAGGGGGAGTGATGGCCAAGAAGACTGCTGCGGGGACGAAGGTCGCGGCCGGCGCGGCGAAGGCGGGCGCGGGCCTCATCCTCTTCACGCTGGCCGCCGGGCAGTTCCTCATGACGCTGGACACGTCGGTGATGAACGTGTCGATCGCCACCGTCGCCAAGGACCTGGGCACGACGGTCACCGGCGTGCAGACGGCGATCACCCTCTACACGCTGGTCATGGCGAGCCTCATGGTCCTCGGTGGCAAGATCGGCAGCATCATCGGCCGCAAACGGGCGTTCAGCATCGGCTGCATCATCTACGGCTGCGGCTCGATGACCACGGCCCTTGCCCCGAACCTCACCGTGCTCATCATCGGCTGGTCGTTCCTCGAGGGCATCGGCGCCGTGCTGATCATGCCGGCCATCGTGGGGCTCGTGGCCGGCAACTTCCCGCCCGGAGCCCGGGCCAAAGCCTACGGCTTGATCGCCGCCGCCGGCGCCATCGCCGTCGCCGTCGGCCCCGTGATCGGCGGCTTCATGACGACCTACTTCTCGTGGCGCTACGTCTTCGCCGGCGAGGTCATCATCGTCATCGCCATCCTCTTCCTGGCGCGCCGCGCCGCCGACGATCCGGTCGGCGTGAAGCCGAAGCTCGACCTCATCGGCGCGGTGATCTCGTCCGCCGGCCTGGCCCTGATCGTCCTCGGCGTGCTCAAGTCGTCGACGTGGGGCTGGTTCCTGCCCAAGGAGGGCGCCGCGTCGCTTTTCGGCCTCTCGCTGACCATCTGGTTCATCATCGGCGGCCTCTTCTGCCTGTGGCTGTTCCTGCGCTGGCAGACTCGCCTGGAGAGGGCGGGCAAGGAGCCGCTCATCTCGCCGGCACTCCTGCGCGTGAGGCAGCTCAGCGGCGGGCTCATCACGTTCCTGTTCCAGTTCCTGATCCAGGCTGGGCTGTTCTTCATCGTGCCGCTGTTCCTCTCGGTCGTCCTGGGCTTGTCGCCCATGGCCACCGGCGTGCGGCTGCTGCCGCTTTCGCTCTCCCTGCTCCTCGCCGCGGTCGGCGTTCCCAAGCTGTTTCCCAAGGCCAGTCCGCGGCGCGTGGTGCGCATCGGCATGCTGGCCCTCATCGCCGGCATCCTGGTGCTGATCGCGAGCCTGCAGGTCGGCGCCGACTCCTCCATCGTGTTCGTGCCCATGCTGATCATCGGCTTCGGCATCGGAGCGCTGGCCTCCCAGCTCGGCAACGTGACCGTCTCGTCGGTGCCCACCGAGAAGAGCTCCGAGGTCGGCGGCCTGCAGAACACCGCCAGCCAGCTCGGCGCCTCGATCGGCACGGCGCTGGCCGGCTCGATCCTGATCGCCGCCCTGACGGCCTCGTTCCTGGCCGGGATCGAGCAGAACCCCAACGTGCCGCAGCAGATGAAGGACCAGGCCAACACGAGCCTGTCCGCCGGCGCTCCCTTCATCTCCCAGAGCGACGCGCAGGCGCAACTCGACAAGGCCGGGGTGCCGAAGGACGTGAGCAGCGAGGTCATCAAGGAGTACAACAAGTCGCAGATCGCCGGCCTGCGCACGGCGCTCTCGATACTGGCGCTCATGGGCGTGATCGCGCTGTTCTTCACCGGGCGCATACCCCGGAAGCAGCCGGGGTCGGAGCCGGCCTCGGCGGACGACGAGCCGGCGGCGAGACCTGAGCCGGCTCTGGCGTAGGGTTCGGCCGGCGCCGGTGCCGACCCGGCGTGGCGGGGAGCCGGCGCGACCGGCGTCACGGGCGCGAACGCGAAGGGGCGGCCCTCCGGCCGCCCATTCGCACTGCTCGCTCGTCCAGACGCGGCTCTACCGCGAATCGCGGCGGCGCTGACGCCGCTTGTGGCGCCGCCACATCAGCGCGAACTGCCCGATCACGAACGCCACCAGCGCCGTGATGACGAGCGCGAGCCACAGCGGCGCGCTGAACGTCCAGAAAAGGAACGAGAACGAGATCGTCTCCCGATTCTGCAGGATGAACGCCAGCAGCAGCGCCAGCAGCACGCCGCCGCCGATCAGGAAGCCGTTGCCGGAGCTCGAGCTCTGCGGACCGCCTTGCGATGAACCGTTTGCCATGGGGGGCCCTCCTGGGTCAGTGCCTGTCTACCCCGCGCCCCCGCATCCGTCACCTTGGGAACGAGGCGGATCGCCTCACCGACCCTTCGCCGACTCCATTCAGGCGTCAGACTCGTTGCCGGAGTCTCGTTGTTGCTGCCGCCTTGCGCCCAGGTTCTGCACCACCAGCGAGACGACGGTGATGAGGTAGAGCTGGCCGAAGACGGCCTCCGTCATGGCCATCATCTTGCCGACGCTCAGCGCCGAGGTGAAGTCGCCGTAGCCAACCGTGGTGATGGTGACGAAGCTGAAGTAGATGTAGTCGACGGCCGACGGGTGGCTGGTCTGGACGAAGAACGGCTGCCCGGCGATGAGGGCGGTCAGGCCGAACAGCGTCGCGAAGAGCTGCGCTATGAGCAGGTAGACGCAGACGGCGCCGAGGAAGGTCTCGACTGAGAGCGCCATCCTGCGGGAGAGGTGCCAGACGATGGCGATGGGTGCGACGACCACGAGGACCAGCGAGATCGCCCCGGTCATCGCGTGGGCGACGCTGTCCTGCCCGACCAACAGCGAGGCGATGGCGACGAGGCACAGCAAGGGGATCAGGGCCTCGGCGAGGCGCATCCCGCGCCGCTCCACCTGGGAAGCGCGGAGCGCGAGCCAGGTGGCGGCCGCCAGCACGAACACGACGACGACGCGGCCCCACGTGTAGTCACCGAGCGCCGCGTCGCAGAAGTACGAGATCACCAGCAGCACGAGCACCAGCCCGTAGCTGTCGGCGAAACGCATCCGCCGCTCCGGGCGCCCCTCTGCCTCGCCGTCGCTCACGCTCACCTCCGGTGTCGCGCTACTCTACCCACGCGCAGAGCCGCAGACACCACGGGAACGCTGGTCGGCCGTTACGGCTGCCGTGCCGTTGGGTAGGTGCCGGAGGGATCGCAAGCACGTCAACAGACCCAAGGAGTGAATCTATGTCAGACCAGACCGTGTTCCTCTACATCGGCGTCTACGACAATCCGGTCTTCGCCCGCGAGGACCTCGAGATCGTGCGCGACCTGCACGCCACCAAGGTCATCGGGACCTACGACGCTGCCATCGCCACCAAAGAGGCGGACGGCTCCGTGACGGTCAGCAAGTGGGAGAAGCCCACGCAGCACGGCGCCTGGACCGGCGTCGCCGTGGGCGCCGTGGTCGGCATCCTGTTTCCGCCCTCGATCATCGGCATGGCCGCCCTGGGCGGCGTCACCGGCGGCCTCATCGGCCACTTCCACGCCGGCATGTCGCGCAAGGACGTGGCGGAGCTCGGCGAGATGCTCGACGCCGGCGAGGCGGCCCTCATCGTGATCGGTCGCGACAAGCTCGACGAGCAGCTGCGCAAGGCCGGGATCAGGGCCCAGAAGCAGGTCGAGAAGGAGCTCGACGTCGACTCCAAGGAGCTGGACGACCAGCTCGGCGAGGCGGAGAAGCAGCTCTCCTAGACCTTTGAAACAGCGTTGAACGGCGGGACTCAGGGGGTCTCCGACATCCGCCCCCTGAGTCCCGCCGCATCATCCGTTGCACGCTACGGGAACCGGATGGAATACTTCCCTGTGACCGTTCGGCAACCGAACCACTGACGCGGCCGCGGGGCTCGCGAGGGGGAGGGTCTACATGCACTGGCTTGGTTTCTTGCCCTGGTGGCTGTGGGTGCCGTACCTGATCCTTTGGCTCTACGTCATGGCCACACTGATCATGGAGGACCGCGAGCCCGCGGACACCCTCGCCTGGGCGTTCGCCCTGCTGCTCGTGCCCGGCATCGGCATGATCTTCTATTTCATCGCCGGCCGCGACTGGGCCACGATCACCGAGAAGAAGAAGTGGATGCAGGACTACTACGCGCAGCTGCAGGCCGCGCTCAAGCCCTTCTTCGAGCGCAACGCGGCCGCGGAGCGGCGCTTCCGGCAGGAGTACGGCGGCACCTACGTCGAGCGCCTCGCGGACACCATGGCGCGCGAGGACGGCCTCGGCGTCGTCACCGCCGACCGCGCCGAGATCTTCCCCACCGGGCAGGAGAAGTTCAGCCGCCTCAAGGCAGACCTGGCGGCGGCGCAGAAGTTCATCCACATCCAGTACTTCATCTGGGAGGACGACGAGCTCACCGACGCGCTCACCGAGATCCTCAAGGAGCGCGTCCAGGCCGGCGTGCAGGTGCGCTTCCTCTACGACTACCTCGGCAGCAAGCACTGGGACAAATCGAAGCTCGAGGCGCTCGTGCCGCTGGGCGCCAAGGTGGCCAAGGACGTCGTCTCGATCTCCCGCCTGAACTACCGCGACCACCGCAAGATCGTCGTCGTCGACGGCGAGATCGGCTACACCGGCGGCTACAACGTGGGCCAGGAGTACGTCGACGGTGGCGAGCGCTTCGCCGTCTGGCGCGACACGCACGTGCGCGTCACCGGCCAGGTGGTAGGCGAGCTGGAAGCGCTGTTCGCGGCGCGCTGGTTCGACCAGACCAAGGAGGACGTCTGCACCGACGAGTACCTTCCGGAGCGGCCGCGCGGCGACGCGAACGCGGGCGTGCTCTGCCAGGTCATCGCACAGTCGGTCGAGGACTACTGGAAGTCGTCGCGACGTGCCCACATGGTCGCCGTCGGCAACGCCGCCAAGCGCGTGTGGATCCAGTCGCCCTACTTCATCCCCGAGGTGGGCCTCTACGACACGATGATCAACGCCTCCTTGAGCGGCGTCGACGTGCGCTTCATGATGACCGGCGTGCCGGACAAGAAGGTGCCGTTCTGGGCGGCGTGGACGTACTTCCGCCCGCTGCTCAAGGCCGGCGTGAAGGTGTACCTCTACGAGGCCGGCTTCCTGCACTCCAAGACGCTCACCGCCGACGGGCAGATCACCGCCATCGGCACGATGAACATGGACATCCGCAGCCTGCGGCTGCACAAGGAGCTCATGCTCTGGATGTACGACGACAAGCTCGCCTACCGGCAGGAGCGCCTTTTCGAGGCGGACATCGCCGACTCGCACGAGGTCACGCTGATGGACCTCGACTCGCTGAGCCTGACGGTGCGCTTCCGCAACTCGTTCATGCGGCTGCTGAGCTACTTCATCTGAGCCCATCCGAGTCCATCTGGGATACTGGCGGGCATGACCCCGGAAGCGCCTTCGAGAGCCAAGGAGCAGCGCGTCGTCGGCGAGGCGCGCTGGCCGATGGCGTTCGCCGTCGTCGCCGTCATCGTCCTGACGCTGCTGCTCCCGCACGACCTCATCACGCGCCCGCGCTGGGGGGTGCCGCTCGTCGAGGCCCTCCTGCTCGTCGCGGTGATCATCGGCGACCCCGGCAAGATCGACCGGGTCTCGCCGCGCGTGCGCGCGCTGTCGATCACCCTGATCTCGTTGCTGGTCGCGACGGCGCTGTGGTGCACGGCGCAGCTCATCGTGGAGCTCATCCAGGGAGGGCCGGCCACCAGCTCGGGCGGCGCACTCCTAGCCGCCGGCGGCATCGTCTACGTCTCCAACTGCCTCGCCTTCGGCCTGCTGTACTGGGAGCTCGACAGCGGCGGGCCGGCAGCGCGTGCTCACGGCCTGCCGGCCCATCCCGACTTCGCCTTCCCGCAGCAGATGAACCCGGAGCTGGCGCCGGAACAGTGGCGGCCGCGCTTCGTCGACTACATGTACCTGGGCTTCACGAGTGCCACGGCCTTCAGCCCGACAGACGTCATGCCGCTGCGCCCCTGGAACAAGCTCGCGATGATGGCCCAGTCGACGATCTCTCTGGTGCTCCTGGGCCTAGTGATCGCGCGCGCCGTCAACGTGCTCACGTGACCGGCGGGCGGGGCATCCGCGTTCCCGCCGGTGCGGGCCAGCCGCCGGCCGGCGTGCCGTCAGGCGTTCCGCCGGCCTTTCACCTGCTGGCGAAGCCCACGGGCTCCGTCTGCAACCTCGACTGCGCCTACTGCTTCTTCCTCGAGAAGGAGAAGCTGTATCCGGGCCAGCGCTCGCGCATGAGCGACGAGGTGCTCGAGCGCTACATCCGGGAGCTCATCGCCGCGCATCGCAGCCCCGAGGTGACGATCGCCTGGCAGGGCGGCGAGCCCATGCTCATGGGCCTGGAGTTCTTCCGCCGGGCGGTCGAGCTGGCGCACAAGTACGCGCGCCCCGGCATGACCGTCCAACACACCATCCAGACCAACGGCACCAAGATCAACGGCGACTGGGCCCGCTTCTTCGCCGAGAACGGGTTCCTCGTCGGCCTCAGCATCGACGGGCCGCGCGAGCTGCACGACGCCTACCGGCGCGACAAGGCCGGCAGGCCCACCTTCGACAAGGTCGTGCGCGGCCTCGCGGCCCTGCGCGAACATCACGTCCAGTGGAACGCGCTCACCACCGTGCACGCGGCCAACGCGGATCACCCCGCCGAGGTCTACCGCTTCCTGCGCGACGAGTGCGGCTGCGAGTTCGTCCAGTTCATCCCGATCGTCGAGCGGCCGACTGTGGACGGCGTGCCCCACGGCGGAGCGGTGACCGTGCGCTCGGTCGGACCGGAGCAGTGGGGCGCGTTCCTCATCGGCGTGTTCGAGGAGTGGGTGCGCCGCGACGTCGGCGAGGTGTACGTGCAGCTTTTCGACGTCGCGCTCGCCAACTGGTACGGCGAGCCGGCCGGCCTCTGCGTGCACTCCGCCACCTGCGGCTCGGCGCTCGCCCTCGAGTTCAACGGCGACGTCTACGCCTGCGACCACTTCGTGGAGCCGGCCTACCTGCGCGGGAACATCCGCGAGCGCCCGCTGGCCGAGCTGATCGGCGCGCCCGAGCAGCTGCGCTTCGGGCGCGACAAGCTCGAGCGCTTGCCGCGGTACTGCATGGAGTGCGACGTGCGCGTCGCCTGCCACGGCGGCTGCCCCAAGGACCGCTTCACGACGACGCCGGCAGGGGAGCCGGGGCTCAACTACCTCTGCCCCGGCTTCAAGGCGTTCTTCCACCACGTCGACGCGCCGATGCGCCGCATGTGCGAGCTGCTGCGCGAGGACCGCGCGCCGGCGGAGATCGTCGCGGAGTATGCCGCCGCCGGCACCTCCGCTGTAGATGCCGCGGACGCTTCCGCGACCCCGCCCAAGGCTTCAAGTCGATGATCATCGGGTAGCGTGTCCTGCGGCGCGCGACGCTACGCCGGCGTGCCCTGCACATGCGCTCGCGAACGAGGAGAACGATGCCCGGTCCAGTCCCTATCGAGAGGGTCCTCTGATGCCCGCAAGTCACTCGCTGGCGCACCTTCACGTGCGCTTCCGCCTGCGGCCCCTCCTGATGAGGTTCCTCGCCAACGCCTTCGCACTGGCCCTCACCGCGATCGTCGTGCCCAACATCCACTTCTCGGGCGACTACCGCATCCTCTCCTGGCTCCTCATCAGCGCCGTCTTCGGGCTCCTCAATGCCTTTCTCAAGCCGCTGATCCAGGTGGTGATGCTGCCGCTGATCTTCGTCTCCTACGGTCTCGTCGTCGTCCTGATCAACACGGTCCTGCTCCTGACGCTGTCCTGGATCTTCCCGCAGCGCTTCCACGTGCACACCCTCTTCTGGGCGCTCGTCGGCGGACTCGTGTGCGGCCTGCTCGAGGGCCTCTTCCAGAACATGTTCGGGCTCACGCCGCCGATCGTGGAAGGAGGGCCCGACGCCCTCAAGGACGAGATCGCGCAGCGCAAGCACGGCCTCCTCGAGAAGCAGCTGCTGGCGGCCACGGCCGAAGCGAGCCCCGAGCTCGCCGCCGGCCCAGCCGGCCCCGACGAAGACGCTCAAGACGGAGGCCGGCCGTGAGACGCTCGTCACTCGACAAGTTCCGCGAGGACCTCCGCCTCCAGCAGGTGTACAACACGCTGCTCCGCTACGGCTACGACGCGGTCCTCAATCGCTCGCCGCTGGTGGGCAACTTCCGCCATGCCATGCAATCCTGGACGTGGCGTCTGCCCAAGGGCTGGGAGGAGCCGGGCACGGCGGTGAAGCTGCGCCTCATGCTCGAGGAGCTCGGACCGACCTACGTCAAGATCGGTCAGATCGTCTCCAGCCAGGCGTCGGTGCTCCCGGTCGACTGGGCGACCGAGCTCGCACGGCTCCAGGACGCCGTGCCGCCGTTCCCTGCCGAGCAGGTGCGCGAGCGCATCATCGAGGAGCTCGGGGCACCGCCCGAGGAGCTCTACGCCTCCTTCGAGCCGGAGGCGTTCGCGGCGGCTTCCACCGCCCAGGTCCACCGCGCCTTCCTGCACGACGGCACCAAGGTGGCGGTCAAGGTGCAGCGCCCGCACATCTCGAGCGTCGTCCGCGCGGATCTGGGCATCCTGGAGAACGCGGCGCGCGTCGTCTCGAGCAGATCGGAGTCGGTGCGCGCGATGGACCTCGTCGGCATGCTCGAGCAGTTCTCCTCGGGGGTGCTCGAGGAGCTCGACTACCGCGGCGAGGCCTACAACGCGCTGCGGCTCACCGAGAACATGGCGAACCTGCCCGGCGTGCACGTCCCCGCCGTCTACCCGGACCTCTCGACCTCGAAGGTGATCACGCAGGAGTTTATCCACGGCGTCAAGGTCAGCGACGTGGAGGCGATCGAGAGCGCCGGTCTGGACCGGGACGAGATCGCCCGTAACGCCCTCCGCGCCCTCGTCAAGCAGCTGCCCGTCGACGGCTTCTTCCACGCCGATCCACACCCGGGCAACCTGCTGGTCGACCTCGACACCGGCGTGCTCACGTTCATCGACCTGGGCATGATGGGCGAGCTCGAGGTCCAGCAGCGCCTGCGCCTTGCCCAGCTCATGATCGTCGCCCAGCAGGGCAGCGTCGACGGCATGGCCGGGGCGCTGCGCGGGATGAGCGTGCCGTTCCGGGGAGACGTCGACGAGAAGGCCTTCCGCCGCGACTTCGCGCGGCGCGTGGGGCGCTACATGGGCCATGGCCGGGTGGTCTCGTTCGGCCAAGTAGCGAGCGAGGGATTCGAGCTGCTGCGCATTCACGGCCTGCGGCTCGACGCCGACATGACGCTGGCGGTGAAGGCGCTCGTCCAGACCGAGAGCGTGGCGCGCGCCCTCTCGACCGGCAGCGGCCTCATCGCCGAAGGCGTGCCGATGCTGATGGACCAGGTGCGCGAGGCGGTCACGGGCGAGAAGATCATCGAAGTCGCCAAGAAGCAGCTGATCGGCGTGGCCGGCCAGGTGGCGGAGCGCATCCCGACGCTCACCGAGGCGACGGCGAAGTGGCTCGACCAATATCAGAAGGGCCGCTTCGAAGTGACGGTCGACACGTCGCAGGTCTCCAAGGAAGTGCAGAAGCTCACGCGGTTGGGCCGCGAGATCGTCATCGCCGTGATGCTCGTCGGGATGCTGGTCGGATCGGCGATCGCGACCTACGGCATCGCCGCGGCCCACCTGCAAGGCGGGTTGTGGGACGTCATGGCGCGCATCGCGCCCTTCGGCTTCGTCATCTCCCTGCTCGTCAGCTTCCTGATCGTCTTCCGGCTGACCTGGCGCTGGTTCCGGGGCAGCGCCGCCGACGAGGACTGACAGGAGCCCCGGCGAGAAGCACCGCCCGCCGGGGAGGCTGACTCTGCTCCCGGCGACTACCAGAATGGGGCGACCGTGACCCGACCGATAGTCGACGAAGACCTCTGCATCGGCTGCGGCACCTGCGAAGACATCTGCCCGGCGGTGTTCAAGCTGGGCGACGACGGCTTCTCGCACGTCGTCGCCCCGAACGGCTGCGAGGCCGCCGGCTGCTGCGAAGAAGCGGCCGAGGAGTGCCCGGTGGACGCGATCTCGATCGAGTAGCGAGCGCCGGGGGCGCCCGCGCCGCCCGGCTCGCGCGAGTCGCGCCCGGCGCTCAGCCGCGCGGCGCTCCTGAGGCTTCCTTGAGCGATCCCACGTCTCTCGCCGTCGCCTGGTGCCGGCGGCGCGGCACCTGCGCAGGCGCCGCCTCCGGCGCCTGCGGGTGCGCCTCGGCGTGCGCCTCGTACCAGCGCTGGTACATGGCGACGAAGGGCACCGACGTGAAGCCGTGCAGGAAGACGCTGAGGACGACCGTGACCGCCACGGTCGCGAGCAGCGTCTTCGCTTCCGGGACGCCGCGCTCGACCACGAGCAACCCGAACACGATGCTCGCGAGCCCGCGCGGCCCGAACCACCCCATGAAGGCGATCGTCTGCAGGCGGGCGCCGCGACCGATCATCGCGATCGCGACGGGGACCATGCGCACGACCGTGAGGCTGAGTACCGCGTACAGGACGACGCGCCAGGTCACGTCCGGGCGCACTGCGCCGAGCGCGAGAGCGCCGAAGCCGATCCAGGTCGCGGCGGCGAGCAGACCGCCGGTCTCCTCGGTGAAGTAGGTGACGCGCAGCCCGTGCTCGCCCGAGGCCCGGCCGAACGCCATGCCGCCGACGAACGCGGCGATGAAGCCGCTGCCGCCGAGAGCGACCGCGGCCGCGTAGGCTCCCAGCGCGACGGCCAGAGTCAGCACCTGGCGCCAGTGGCCTTGCAGCCAGCCGCGCCCCTCGGCAAAGCGCAGCAGCGCGCCGCCGAGCACGCCGATGCCGATGCCGGCGGCGAGCCCATAGCCGATCTGGCTGGCGGCGTTGTGAAGCACGGCCGACGGCACGCCGCCCTTGAGACTCGCCGCCGAGATGTCGGCCGCGACGAGGAAGAACGGCACGGCAAGGCCGTCGTTGAGCCCGCTCTCGACGTCGAGCGCCTGGCGCACGCGCGCCGGCACGGCCAGGTCGTCGACGACCCGCTGGCCGAGCGCAGCGTCGGTCGCGCACAGCATCGTCGACAGCAGGAAAGCCGTGGTCAGCGACATGCCCGGGAACACGAGCATCCCGGCGCCGATGCCGGCCGCCATGGTCAGCGGCAGGCCGACGAGCAGCAGCCGGCTCGGCCAGCTCAGGTCGTGGCGCAGCGACCGCAGATCCAGCCGCGCCGAGTCGCTGAACAGCAGGAACGCGAGGGCCAGCTCGGTGATCCGCTCCGCCGCGGAGCTCTGGATGCTGATGTTGAGCCACCCCAGACTCGACGTGCCGACCGCGAAGCCCGCCGCGACGAAGACCATCGCCGAGGTGATCCCGCGCCGGTCCAGCGGCCCCGAGACGGCGCCGTAGACGATCAGGATCAGCGAGATGGTGAGGATCGCGATCACGCCGCCAATGATACGTCTGTGCCGCTCTGGGTAGGGTTCTCCACGGCCGCGCATCCGACCGGAGGAGAATCCATGGCCAAGCCTTTCAAGGGCGTCATCAACGTCGACATCCGCGACTCGACGCCCGACTGGGAGCCGTTCGAGTCGCCGAGGGCGCCGGACAAGGCGCCCAACGTCGTCTACATCGTCCTCGACGATGTCGGCTACTCGGCGATGAGCTGCTACGGCGGCCCTATCCCGACCCCCAACATCGACAAGATCGCCGCCGACGGCGTGCGCTACACGCAGTGGCACACCACGGCGCTGTGCTCGCCGACGCGCTCGTGCCTGCTCACCGGGCGCAACCACACGCGCAACAGCATGGCCTGCATCACCGAGGCGGCGATCGGCTTCCCTAACGCCAGTGGCACCATCCCGCCGGAGAACGGCATGCTGTCCGAGATCCTCGGCGAGCTGGGCTGGAACACCTACATGGTCGGCAAGTGGCACCTCTGCCCCACCGACGAGATGAACCTGGCTGCGCCGCGCCGCAACTGGCCGTCCGGGCGCGGCTTCGAGCGCTGGTACGGTTTCCTCGGCGCCGAGACCAACCAGTGGTATCCGGAGCTCGTCTACGACAACCACCCGGTGGATCCGCCCAAGTCGCCGGAAGAGGGCTACCACTTCACCGACGACATCACCGGCAAGGCGCTCGAGTTCATCAAGGACGCCCAGGCGATCGCCCCGGACAAGCCGTTCTTCCTCTACTACGCGCCCGGCGCCTGCCACGCCCCGCACCATGCGCCCAGAGAGTGGATCGACAAGTTCAAGGGCCAGTTCGACATGGGCTACGAGGCGCTGCGCGAGCAGACGCTCGCACGCCAGAAGACGATGGGCCTCGTGCCGGCTGAGACCGAGCTGCCGCCGATCAACCCCATGGGCACGACCGAGACGCGCACGGGGCCCGACGGCAAGCCGTTCCCGGCGCTCGACGTGACCAAGCCGTGGGACACTCTGTCCGACGGAGAGAAGAAGCTTTTCTCGCGCATGGCCGAGGTCTTCGCGGGCTTCCTCGCGCACACCGACCACTACATCGGGGTCCTGCTCGACTACCTCGAGTGGGCAGGGCTTCGCGAGAACACGATGGTCATCCTGGTGTCCGACAACGGCGCCAGCGGCGAAGGCGGCCCCGACGGTTCCGTCAATGAGAACCTCTTCTTCAACGGCATCCCGGACGACCTCGAGACCAATCTCAAGATGCTCGACGAGCTCGGCGGCCCCAAGACCTACAACCACTACGCCAACGGCTGGGCGATGGCGTTCAACACGCCCTTCAAGATGTGGAAGCGCTACGAGTTCAACGGCGGCACCAGCGACCCCTGCATCGTCTCGTGGCCGGCAGGCATGAAGGCGAGAGGCGAGCTGCGCACCCAGTACCACCACGCCATCGACCTCGTGCCGACGGTCCTGGACTGCCTCGGCGTCGAGGCGCCGCAGACCATCAGGGGCCACGTGCAGAGCAGCTTCGACGGCGTGAGCATGCGCTACAGCTTCGACGACGCAGCGGCCGAAGAAGCGCGCAAGACCCAGTTCTACTCGATGCTCGGCTCACGGGGGATCTGGCACGAGGGCTGGAAGGCGGTGACGACGCACCCGACGATCGCCGGGTGGAGCCACTTCAACGACGACACCTGGGAGCTCTACCACACCGACGTGGACCGCTCCGAGCTCCACGACCTGGCGAAGGAGGACCCCGAGAAGCTCAGGGAGCTCCAGAGCCTGTGGTTCGCGGAGGCCGGCAGGAACGGCGCG
>CAIWHY010000545.1 GCA_903912585.1 uncultured Thermoleophilia bacterium
GGCGCCGTTCCTCTCGCCTGCGCACGGCCCTGTGGGTGATCGGCGCGCTCGTCGCCGTCTTCGTGCTCATCCAGTTCGTGCCGTTCGGCCGCAACCACACCAACCCGCCGGTGACCAACTCGTTCAAATGGACCTCCGCGCAGGCGAAGGCTATCGCCAGGCGCTCCTGCTACGACTGCCACAGCAACCACACCAAGTACTGGTGGGCGGTCGACATCGCCCCGTTCTCCTGGCTTGCCGCCCACGACATCCAGGACGGTCGCGCGCGCCTCAACTTCTCGGAGTGGACCGGCAGCCTGAGTACGCCGGCGCTGGAGAGCGCCGTCTCCACCAACATGCCGCCTCTGCAGTACACGCTGCTGCACCCGAACGCGAAGCTCAGCGCGGCCGACAAGCAGGCGCTCCTCGACGGGTTCCAGCAGTCGGTGGCGGCGATGGACAGCGGCGCGGGCTCGGAGTCGTCCTCGGGCTCTTCGTCCTCGAGCGGCGGCTCGTCATCGAGCGCAACCTCCTCGTCGGCCTCGTCCTCGAGCGCCACCGCGATCATCGACGCGCGCTGCGGCTCTTGCCACTCCGCGGCGCCGGCGCAGCAGTTCCACGCCTCCAGCGCGTCCGAGGCGCAGGCGCTGATAGACCAGATGATCCAGCAGGGCGCCCAGGTGAGCCCGGCCGAAGAGCAGGCACTTATCAAGTACTACACGCGCTGATTTGCGGGAACACACCGTCCACGGCACACCGCTCAGAGGAGGAAGTCGTGGACGAGAGGGACGTGTTCATCCTGGCCGACGAGGCGCTGAAGGGCGTGGTCGACCAGATCCGTGAAGATCAGTGGGACCTGGCCGTGCCGACGGAGATGACGCCGCGGCTGCCGGGATCTTCCTTGCGCAAGGTCATCGCCTACCACGCCTACGACGATGCCTGGGTACCGGACGTGCTCGCCGGCAGGACCGTCGAGGAGGTGGGCGCCGAGTGGGACGGCGACCTCCTCGGCGACCACCCCAAGCTCAACTTCGCCAGCATCGTCGAGACCGCCGTGCTCGCGGTGCGCGGCTTCGATGACCTCGACCGCATCGTGCACCTCTCCTACGGCGACTATCCGGCGCGCGAGTACCTGAAGCACATCACGTCCTTCCGCGGCCTGCGCGTCTACGACCTCTCCCTATTCATCGGCGCCGGCGCGACCATGCCGGCTGCCTTGGTGCAGGGCCTGTGGGACGAGTTGTCGCCCCGTGCCGAGGAGTGGCGCGAGCTGGGCGTCTACGGCCCCAGGGTCGTGGTGCCGGACGACGCGCCGTTGCAGGACCGGCTGCTCGGGCTCACCGGGCGGCAGCCCGGCTGAGGGCGGCGAGCTCCGCTCCCCACTGCCGGGCCCGCTTCAGCGTCGCTACGATAATCAGCGCGGCCGGCGACGGCGCGCGCTGCAGCCGCGGACGTACGCACGGACGCCGGCGGCCCCTGCGGCCGCCGGCGTCCGTCGTTCACAGGATCTGGCAGTGAACTCTCTGCTGGTCAGGCCGCCTTGCGCTCCGAGTACTGGGCCGAGTCGGCCTCCTCGACCCACATGATGCGCGGCTCACTCGTCACGCCGCCGCGCTCCATCGCTTCCTTGAGCGACGGGTCGCGGCTGAACGCCTCGGCGCCCTCTCGCGTCGCGAATCGGTTGAAGATCGTCACGGCATTGGGGTCGTCCGCGTCGCGGTAGATCGTGTGCCCGGTGGCGCCGTGCTTGGCGCGCGTGCTCTCGTGCTCGTCGAACACTGACTTCCAGGCGTCGTAGTCCCTCACGGTGTGCTGCACTACAAGGATCATCTGTCCGTTCCTCTCGTCGCGGCGGCGGGCCGCCCGCCGG
Source organism: uncultured Thermoleophilia bacterium (assembly GCA_903912585.1). Lineage (GTDB taxonomy): Bacteria > Actinomycetota > Thermoleophilia > UBA2241 > UBA2241 > CAIXSE01. The sequence continues at coordinate 1,850 of CAIWHY010000545.1, forward strand.
GCGGGCACGCCGCGTGAATATCATGGATGAAGGGTTCCGCATAACTGCGAGAACTAACCGTCGGCCGTGTTGCGCGCGGCTGCCGAGCCCGGAGGCGATTTGCTAGGCCGCGGCCTGGTTCTCGCGCGACAGCGCCCGCGACTCGGCCCGCGCGAGGTCCGCGAGGTACCGCCGGTTGCGCGGGTCGCGCGGCCAGCGGTGCACGAACCACCAGCACCAGGCGTGGTCGCGCACGCGCACCCAGCGCCGTCCCACGAGGTGCCCCAGCCACCTTCTCAGCGAGTAGAAGCGCGCGTAGGCGTCGAGCACCTCGGCCTGCAACTCAGCGGGCGCCATGCGCAACGGTGTCATCACCACGTGCTGGCCGTCGTAGAGCTCCCAGCGCCTGTCGAAGACGCGGCCCTCCGCCTCCATCTCATCGAACCACTGCGTCCCCGGCGCCGGCGTGAGGATGTTGAGCATGATCGAGTCGAGGTGATGCTCCAGCGCGAACGTCACGGTGTCGCTCGCCGTTTGGCGGTCGTCCGTGTCGGCGCCGAGGACGAACATGCCGTGCACCTTGATGCCGCACTCATGAAGTGAGTCGACGGCACGCACGATGTCGGCGACCGTCTGTGACTTGTGATAGCTGTCCAGCGTGGCCTGGTCGACGGACTCGAGGCCGATCGCCACGGCCTGACAGCCCGAGCGCACCATCAGGTCGAGCAGCTCGGGGTCACGCACCACGTCCACCCGCACCTGCGCCTGCCACGGAGTGGCCAGGCCACGGTCGATCATCAGGCGCAGCAGCTCCTTGAGCCGGCGTGGATCGGCGGCGAAGTTGTCGTCGTAGAAGAAGATGTGCCGCGGATGCTTCTGCGCGATCTCGGCGACGACGTTCTCAGCGCTGCGAAAGCGATACTTGCGCCCGAACATCGCCGTGACAGAACAGAAGCTGCAGGCGAACGGGCAGCCCCAGCTGGTCATGATCGGGGTCGAGTGCATGCGCTCGTGCCCGACGATCAGGGCGAGGTCGGGCACCGGCAAGTCGTCAAGGTCGGCGCAGGGCTCGCGCTCGTCGTTGTGGACGTGCCGGCCGGCGAGCGCATATGACAGGCCGCGGATGGAGCTCAGGTCCCGGCGCCCCTCGAGGGCGGCGACGAGCTCGAGCATGAGCTGCTCGCCGCCTTCGCCGCGGGCGACGTAGTCGGCGTGCGCGAGCGCCTCGTCGGCCATGAACGTCACGTGCGCGCCGCCGATGACGACCGGGATTCTGCGGGAGCGCAGGTCGTCGGCCATACGGTAGCCGGCCGGCGTGGTCGAAGTAGTCGTCGAGAGGCCGACCAGGTCGGCTCGGCGGACGTCGGCCCAGTCGACCGGCGCCAGCAGCGGAGCGTAGACGAGCACGTCGTGCCCCTCGGCAGCGAGCGCCGCGGCGATCATCGGCAGGCCCAGGCGCGGGTATCGCCAAGGCGACATCAGATGAACGCTGGGAGACTCGGGTTCGACAAGGCGGATCTTCATCGCGTCCTCGGGGCGAACCAGCGGCACGGGGCCGCCTGAGCGAGGAGCGCCGAAGCGCAGGGCGCACGGGCGGGAGCCACAGGCACGACGACTCTGAGGTCGTGGTACCCGGGCCCCGGCCGGATAGTCCCGTTGCCGGGGGTACGCGCCGAACGGCGCTAGTCCAGGAAGTCCTGCAGGCGCTGGGCTTCGCGATACGCCTTGAGCTTGGCGAGCGTCTTGGCCTCGATCTGGCGGATACGCTCGCGCGTGACGCCGAATTTCTGGCCGACTTCCTCGAGCGTGAGCGGGTGACCGTCGTCGAGGCCGAAGCGGAGCATGAGGACGCTCCGCTCGCGGTGCGTGAGCAGAGACAGCACGGCGACGATCTCCTCGCGGCGCACGATGCCGGCGACCTCCTCGACGGGAGATGCCGACTCCTTGTCCTCGATGAAGTCGCCGAGTTGAGAATCGCCTTCGTCGCCGACCTGCTGATGGAGGCTGGCCGGCTCCTGGCCGATCTTCTGGATCTCGCGCACCTTGGCCGGCGTGATGCCCATCTCGGCGGCGATCTGCTCGGGGGTCGGCTCGCAGCCGATCTCCTGCACGAGCTGGCGCTGCACGCGCACGAGCTTGTTGATGTTCTCGACCATGTGGACGGGGACGCGGATCGTGCGCGCCTGATCGGCGAGCGCCCGTGTGATGGCCTGGCGGATCCACCATGTGGCGTAGGTGCTGAACTTGAAGCCGCGCCGGTAGTCGAACTTCTCGACGGCGCGGATGAGGCCGAGGTTGCCCTCCTGGATGAGGTCGAGCAGCGGCATGCCCCTGCCCACGTGGCGCTTGGCGATGCTCACCACGAGGCGCAGGTTGGACTCGATGAGCTTTTGCTTGGCGGCGAGGTCGTGACGCTCGATGCGCTTGGCGAGCGCGACCTCCTCGATCGCCGTGAGCAGCGGCACCTTGCCCATCTCGTGGAAGTAGAGGCGCACCGGGTCGCTGCTCGTGGTCTTGATGGAGAGGTCGAGCTTGGCGGGCGCGTCGTCTTCGCTGGATTCGTCCGGGGCCACGGCTGCTTCGGCCTCGACGATCTCGATGCCGAGGTCCACCAGCGCGAGCAGCAACTCCTCGAGCTGCTCCGCGTTGCACTCCACGTCCTGGAGCGCCGCCGCGACCTGCGTGTTGCTCAGAAAGCCCTGCTCGTGGCCTTCCTCGATGAGGCCTATGACCTCGTCGCAGGAAAGCAGCGGCGCGGCTGCCGAACCGGTGTCGTCTGCAGAGGAAGGTTCGCCCACGCGGGTGGTCCTGCCCTTCGTCCTGAGCTCCGGCCGCGGAGATGGCCGTCGCGATGGATGCGCCGGTCTGCCGGCGCCTACTCTTGCCGCGGGTGGCGGGGCGCTGAGTCGCGAGGGAACCGCGACGGGTACGTCGGGCAACGAGCGGAGTGAGTCACCTATTGTAGCAGGCGGGTGGCGTCGGTGCGGAGACGAGCCGGCGCCGGAGCTCCGGCGGCTGCACGCGCATGTGCGCCGACGAGGCTCGCCACGCCCACGCCGAGCCCAATCCGCTAGACGTTCCAGCCGCCGAGATACGCGCCGGCGCCGTAGTAGATCGTGTAGAAGAGCACGATCGCGACGCTGAGCAGCGTGTACAGCGTCATGAGCAAGGGCAAGCAGCCGGGTTGCTCCGCCGAGCCGGTCCGCCGGCCGCGGACTACGCCGAGCCAGCGGCCGGCGAGGAAGGCGCCGACGGCGAGCGAGGCAAGCGCGACCAGGCCGGCGGCGACGACGGCGAGACCGGCGAACCAGTGCACGACCGCCATGAAGACGGGGGCCGTGGCGAGGATGAACAGGCAGCCGGCCAGCGTCCTGGCCACGCCGGTCGTGCGCTCCTGTCCGTCCTCCATCTCACTCTCCTCGCACGGCGCGCCGGGCGCGCCGTGCCCAGCCGAGATTTCCCGGGCAGTCTATCGGCCGGCCTCGGCGGCGGGAAGGCGGGAGGGCGGGAAGGCGGGCATCGCGGCCGCTCTGGGCGGCAATGTCTCGGTAGCCCGCGGCGAAGCCCCCAGGGCGCTGATCGCCCGCGGCGCGATGAAGCGCGCCGGCTGGTTCGGCGCCCGCCCCGAAGCCTGAGCAGCGGCGCCGCGCCGGTGCTCGGGCGACGCGGAGGCAGCGGCACCGCCGCACTCTATTCGTAGCGCAGAGCGTTCGTCGGCTCGACCGAAGAGGCCTGCAGCGCGGGGCCGATGCCGGCGACAACGCCCACGACGACCGCCACGACGATGGCGAGTATCACGGCGGTCGGAGAGAACACCGGCGTCACGCTGAGCGCCGAGCCGCCGGCGTAGGCGCCGCCAAACCCGACCGCCAGGCCGATGACGCCGCCGATCAGGCTGATGACCACGGCGTCCACCAGGAACTGCATGACGATGTCGCGGCGCGTCGCCCCGACCGCGCGCCGCACGCCGATCTCCCGGGTGCGCTCGCGGACGGTCATGAGCATCACGTTGGCGACGCCGATGCCGCCGACGATGAGGCTGATCGCGGCGATCGCGGCCATGAGCTCGGTGAGCGTCTTGGTGCTCGACGAGACGGCCGACGCGATGGAGCTGGCGTTGACGATCTGGAAGTCGTCCTGCGCGCTCGTGCTCAGGTTGTGCTGCGTGCGCAGCGTGCTCTCCACGGCGGCGGAGAAGCTGCCCATCGCCGACGGGGTGGACTGCACGCGGACCGATGTGATGTCGGGGTGGAAGCCGACCAGCCGGCCCTCGATGGAGCTGAGCGGCACGATGATGCTCGAGTCGACTGAGCCGAAGCTGATGCCGCCCTGCGAAGCAAGCACGGCGACCACCTGGAAGCGTACGCCGCCGACGTTGATCGTCTGTCCGACGGCTCGTAGCGGGGTGAGCCCCATGTCGCTCGCCACCGTCGACCCAAGTACCGCCACCGGCAGGGCATGGGCGACGGCGAAATCGCTGAAGAAGGTGCCGGCGGCGACCGTGAGGTGGTCGATGGACTTGATCTGCGGGAACGTGCCGGTGACCGTCGCCATGGCAGCACTGGACCCGGACGTCACGGTGGCATTCGTATCCACCGTGTAGACGGTCGTCTTGACCCCGGGAGTCGCCTTGATGGCAGCAAGGTCACTCGCCGAGAGCGGCGTGGCGTTGCTCGAGAACCGGCTGGTCTGCACGGTGATCGTGTCGGTGCCGAAGGCATTGAACCGGTTCTCCACGGCGCGCGTCGAGCCGCCGCCGATGGACGTGAGCGCCACGACGGCGGCGACGCCGATCACGATCCCGAGGATCGTGAGCACGGCCCGCAACGGGTTGGCGCGCAGGCTCGAGAACGCGAGGCGCAGGGACTCGAGAAAGACCGTCACTGGCCTGGCGGCGGGACCGGGAACGAGCCGGAGCCGCCGCTCGAACCACTCGAGCGCCGGAACGTGCCGCCGCCGGGGAAACCGCCCAGGCCGCCGAGACCGCTGCTCCCGCTCGTGCTGGTCGCGGCATTGGAGTACTCCCCGGTCACCACGACCTCACCCGCGGCGAGCCCGCTGGTGATCTGCGTGTAGGTCGAGGTCGCCATGCCGGTCTGCACCTGCCGATAGGCAGGCACGCCGTTCACCATCACGCGCACGTACGGGACGCTGGACGTCCCCGACACGGCGCGCGTGGGCACGATGAGCACGTCCGTGCGCTGGGCGAGGATGATCGCGAGCGTCCCGGTCATCCCTGATCTCGCGAGGGACGGCAGCCGGTGAGGCACGAAGTCGACCGTGTACTCGACCGTGCTCGACGACGAGCCGCCCGACGAGCCGGACGACGCGGGTTGTGAGTCGATGAAGCTGATCGTGCCGGTGAAGGGGTTGCTCGTATCCCCGTCGATCGTGAGCGCGGCCTTCTGGCCGACCTTCAGGTTCGCGATATCGGCCTGACTCACAAGCGCCTGAGCGATGAGATCGCGTGGCGCGCCCACGGTGGCGAGTGCGGTGCCGCTGGCGACCTGGTTGCCGAGCGCGACGCGCCAGGAGTAGATGATGCGCCCCTTGGGCACCCACACGAACTGCGTGGTCGTGATCTGGCCGGTCTGGCTGATCCCTTGGTCGGCCTGCCAGGCCTCGACGGCCGTCTGTGTCGATGTACCGAACGTGCCGTTCACGCTGCCGGTGTAGTAGCCGCCAGCCTTGAGAGCGCGCTGAAGGGCCATGACGTTGGCGACCTGACTGCCCGACGAGAGGCCGACGGAGAGCGTCTTGTAGAGTGGCGTGGAGCTCACGAACGCGAAGATGGGCTTGCCGGAGACCTTGAGAAGGCGCTGGAGCGTGTGAGGCGTGGCGCCCGCTGGGAGCGAGATGCGCGTCACGACGCCGCTCACGCTGGTCGTCGCCGTGGAGCTCCCACTCGTCGACGAGGAGGTGCTGCTTCGAGTGCCGCTGGACGAACCGCCGCCGAAGCCTCCGGACGACGTCGGCTTCGGAGAAGGCGTGCGGGTCCTCGACGGCGTCGGCTTCGGCGTCGGCGGGGGAGTCGCGGTCGCCGACGGCGACGGCGTCGGCGGGGGCGTACCAGTGGCGCTCGCCGAAGGCGTGGGCACGGGCGAACCGCTGTCGCTGGTCCTGAGAACGACGTAAGTGGTGGTGCCCGCGCTCGACGTCGAACTGGTCGTGGTAGTGGAGGCGCCGGTGCCTGTGGTGGAACTGCCGCTCCCAGTCGTGGAACCGCTGCTCGCGGAGGTCCCGCCCAGCGCGATAGTGGTCGTCCCTTGAGCCGCGGCCAGGGTGAAATCCGCCTGGATCGTCTGGGCGATGGTCCCAGTGGCCGCGGTGGCCGTGAGGTAGCGCACGGCGGGGGTCTTGCCGCGTCCGAACCACAGGATGCCGCCGGCCACCGCCGCAGCGACGACGACCAGGAAGACGGCGAGGATCCACCAGCGTCTGCGTGTGTTCACGGCGGCGCTCACTGGAAGCTTCCGCCGGACTGGCCCTGCCCGGGGGGGGAACTGCCGCCTCCGCGGAAAGACCCGCCACGCGGGAACGACCGCGTCCAGACGATGTTCTCGCCGACGCTGAGTCCGGAGACGACCTCCGACTGCGCGCCCGCCTGCTTGCCGATCACGACCGAGCGCGTGCTCGTCTTGCCGGCCGACAGCACTTCGACCGTGGCGGAGCTGCCGCTCCCCTTGATCGCCGCCGTCGGGATCACGACGACGTTGGTGGCGAGCACCTGCGTCTGGATGCTCGCGAAGCCGACGGACTTCGCGCCGGCGGTCGTCGGCAGCTTCTTGACCGCGATCGTCGCGGCCGCGGACCCGTCGGCGTTGAGCCTGACGGCCGACACCGTCCCCGGCGTGCCGCGACCGCGGAGGGTGCCGCCGCCGAAACCGCCTTGGCCGCCCTGCGGGAAGGGGGCGCCGCTCTGGCCGCCCTGCGGGAAGGGGGCGCCGCTCTGGCCGCCCTGCGGGAAGGGCGCGCCGCTCTGGCCGTCCTGCGGGAAGGGCGCCCCGCTCTGGCCGCCCTGCGGGAAGGGCGCCCCGCTCTGGCCACCTTGCGCGCCGGTGGGTGGCGTGAAGAAGACCAGAGTCGCCGTCTGCCCGGCGGCGACTGTGGAGGCAAACTGCTTGGGCACCGTGGCGACCACGGTCGTCTTGCCCTTGGACACGACGAGCTTGACGCTCCCCATGGCCGTCTGCACGAGGTCGCCACGCTGCACGGTCGTGAGGACCTGCATCGACCCGGCGACGCCCTGGCCGGTCGTGGCGGGGGTGCCGCCGGAGCTCCCGCAGCCGGCGGCGAGTGCGGCGAGGAGCGCCAGAGCCGCCAAGGCAAGAGCGATCGGGATGCCGTGTCGCCGCGCGGGGCGGTGAAGCCCCGCGAGTCGCCGGTCGAATGCATTCATGAGTGTGCCTCCGCGGAGTCGTGGTCGTGCAGTCTGCCGCCTACGAGCACGAGCCGCCGGTCGGCGTGCTCGGCGACGTCTTCTTCGTGGGTGATCATGAAGATGGTGCGGCCCTCGGCGTGGAGCCGGTCGAGGATGTCGAGTACCTCTTGCGTCGCCGCGAGGTCGAGATTGCCGGTCGGCTCGTCGACGAGCAGCACCTCTGGATCACCGACCAGGGCACGGGCGATCGCCACGCGCTGCATCTGGCCGCCGGACAGCTCGCCGGGGTCGTGGTCGGCGCGGTCGGCAAGCCCTACCGCGTCGAGCGCCGCCTCGGCGCGCCGCAAGCGCTCGGCGCGTCGCACGCCCCGGTAGACGAGCGGCGTGGCCACGTTCTCCAGCGCGCTCGTGCGCGGCAGCAGGTTGTGGAGCTGGAAGACGAAGCCCAGAAGACGGTTGCGCAGTTGGGCCCTGCCGGTGTCGTCAAGGCCGGACACGTCGTGGCCGGCGAGCACGTACGTGCCGGCGTCGGCGCTGTCCAGCAGGCCGAGCACGTTTAGCAGGGTCGACTTGCCCGAGCCGGAACGCCCCGTGCACGCGACCCATTCACCACGCCGCACCTGGAGGTCGAGGTCGATGAGAACAGGCACGGCGAAATCGCCGCGGCGGTACGTCCGCACGATGCCGCGCGCTTCGAGGACGAGGTCGCCGGCGGTCACAGGGCGGCCCCGGAGGCCGGCGACAAGCGAGCCGCGCCGCCCGGGCAGGCTCTCGCGCGCGCCATCTCGGTCGGGTCCGTCACGATGAGTCTCCAGCGGGTCGTCGGCATGGTCCGGCCGGAAGGCCGGACGTATGGACGATGCTACGCGCCGCACCTGAGAACTAGCTGTGAAAGAGGGAGCGGCCGGCGGCGGCTTTGACGGAGCTAGTGGCCCGGCTTCCGGTCGCGCGTCCCAACAGGTTCGCCCTCCGCGGCCGGCGCGCCCTCCGCACCCGTCTCGACCGGCGGCATCTGCGGATCCACGCTGGGCATGTGCGGCCTTCCGGCGATGAGGTCGAAGAACGCTTCTCGCCAGGCGCGCCACGTGGCGTTGGTGCGGTCCTCGCGACGCTGTGCCTTGGCGAGCTTCTTCGGCTTGCCGACGTAGCGCTTGTGCGCCCACGGCGACCCCGGCCGCGCGATGCGGATCGCCCCGACGGTGCCGAGCAACGGGATGAAGAGCCCGAAGAACCCCGTCCACAACTTGCCCTTGACGAGGCAGACCACCGCGAAGCAGGCGTCGACGACGATGGAGACGGCGATGACGGCGGCGGCCTGGGCGCCGGTCAGGCTCGCCGTCGAAAGGTTGCCCAAGGGATAGATGCCGAGGACGAGGAGCATCCCGGCGCAGACCGCGACGATGACGGCATCCACGGAGAGGCGCCCCTCTGTAGTCCAGTAGACGTCCTGAAGGCGCAGGATCAGCGCGAACTCGTCGAGCGTGAGCGCGACGCCGGCGCCGAACACGAGCGCCGCGAGCTGCAGGTAGAGCCCCTGCGGCAGCGCGGCGATGAGCGTGATCCCGGCGACGACCATGAGAACGACGCCGATCACCATGTGGTGCACGTGCAGGCCGCCCGCGGACTCGATGTCGTGGAACCACCACTTCACCTTGGCGCGGATGAGCCTCGTGTTGATGCGCACGCCGAGGAACGTCACGAGCAAGCCGATGGTGAAGGCCGCCATGGCCGCACGGCTCTCGCCGAGCAGCGCCTCGCCGATCGCCTGCGTTGCGACTGTCAACACTCTCCCTTCTCGCACCACCGGGCGGGAGTGACCCACGTCCCGTTCCACGAAGTGTACCGCCGAAGGCGATTCTTGAGCCCTCTTGACCCGGCGACTACTCGGGGATAGGACGCCCTTGCCGTCGATGCCACGCCGAGGGAGGAGAACACCGAGATGAGTACGAGCATGCTCGACCAGCCCTACGCCATCCCCGTCGCCACGTCGCCCGACATCGCGGGGTACCGGACCGCGCGCTACATCGGGCCGGCCTTCGGCGTCATCGCCCGCTCGATGGGGTTCGCGCGCGGGCTCACAGGCTCGATCCGCTCCCTCAAGAAGGGTGAGGTGCCCGAGTTCACCGTCACCGTGGAGGAGGCGCGGCACATGGCCGTCGTGCGCCTCGTGGAGCACGCGCAGGCGATGGGCGCCAACGCGGTCGTCAGCATGAGGTTCGACTCCACCGAGATGGGCGAGGGCGGCCTCGCCGAGATCGTCGCCTACGGTACGGCGGTCGTCGTCGAAGTCTGACGGGGCGGCACAGGGCGGGAGCCGGCGCACGCCGGTAGGGCGAGCGCGAGGCGGCCGCGCGGCGGCGGTGCAGCGCGGCCAGACGTTTGCGGTGCGCGGGCGCGCGGGCACATTCCGGGCGCGCTCCGCGCGAGTCGCTGCACACGTGACGCTCGCGCTCGGGGCGCCTGCAACGCCGTCAACGCACTCCGCTTCACGGGGAGGAGACACGTGGACCAATCTGACCGCTACGCCGATCTGAGCCTCAGGGAGGCCGACCTCATCGCAGGCGGCCAGCACGTCCTGTGCGCCTACATCATGAAGCCCAAGGCCGGGCACGGCTTTGTGGCCACGGCGGCGCACTTCGCCGCCGAGTCCTCCACCGGCACCAACGTCGAGGTCTCGACGACAGACGACTTCACGCGCTCGGTGGACGCCATCGTCTACGAGGCCGACGAAGCCACCGAGCTGGTCAAGATCGCCTACCCGCTCGAGCTCTTCGACCGCAACATCACGGATGGCAAGGCGATGATCGTCTCGTTCCTGACCCTGGCGATCGGCAACAACCAGGGCATGGGCGACGTCGAGTACGCCAAGATGCACGACTTCTACGTCCCGCCGGCATACCTCGAGCTGTTCGACGGGCCGCGCCGCAACATCGCCGACTTCTGGCGCGTTCTCGGCCGGCCGGCCGAGAACGGAGGCATGATCGTCGGCACGATCATCAAGCCCAAGCTCGGCCTGCGGCCGGGGCTCTTCGCCGAGGCCTGCCACCAGTTCTGGCTCGGCGGCGACTTCGTCAAGAACGACGAGCCGCAGGGCAACCAGGTCTTCTCACCCTACGTGGAGACGATGCGGCTCGTCGCCGACGCGATGCGCCGCGCCCAGGAGCAGACCGGCGCCGCCAAGCTCTTTTCGGCCAACATCACCGCGGACGACCCGCTGGAGATGATCGCCCGCGGCGAGGCCGTGCTGGAGGCGTTCGCCGGCGACGAGGACCACGTCGCCTTTCTCGTCGACGGCTACGTCGCCGGGCCGGCGGCGGTCACGACCTGCCGGCGCCGCTTCCCGGACAC
>CAIWHY010000546.1 GCA_903912585.1 uncultured Thermoleophilia bacterium
ATCACGGCCGCGGCGGCGATCATGATCAGCGTCTTCGTCGCCTTCGTCTTCGGCGGGCAGCGGGTGATCGCGGAGTTCGGCATCGGCCTGGCCGTGGCCGTCTTCCTCGACGCCTTCATCCTGCGCACGATCCTGGTGCCGTCGATGATGCATCTCTTCGGGCGCGCCAACTGGTGGCTTCCGGCGGCGGTGGACAAGCGCATGCCGCACCTCTCCGTGGAGCCCACGGAGGACGCCGAGCAGGTCGTGGCCCTGACGGACGACGACGACGTCTGCACCGTGGTCTAGCGCGGCGAGAGGCAGACGGAGAAGCTCCGCTTCGTGCGGCCTCTGGCCGTGCCCTGACGGTTGAAGCAAAGCAGCCGCCCGCTCAGCATCGAGCGGGCGGCTGCTTCAACGTGCAGGCGGGCGTGACGCCCTCCCCACGCTGGTTGGCTAGGCGGCCTGCAGCCGCTCCAGAATCCCCAGCATCGCCGGCGAAAGGTCGGTGTGGTGATGGACCAGCTTCCACTCGCCCGCCTCGCGGCGGTAGATGTTGGTGACGCGCTGCTCTATCACGATCGACTCGCCGGCCATCTTCATGTGCCCGCGCTCGGTGCCGAGCTCGTAGGCGAGATCCTCGCCGGTGTGGATCTCCTGGTCTGCTATCTCCACGTGCCCGCCCGAGGCGATCTCGGCCACGCCCTCGAAGGATCCCTTCACCGCGTCCCAGCCCACCTGCTCGCCGCCGATGGGATGCATCGCCGTCACCGTCTCGCTGTGCGACCAGGCACGCGACATCTCGCTGCCGTCGCCGTCGGCCATTCGGTTCAGCGCCGAGTAGAACCGTGCGGATGCGTCTCTGACTTCGTCCTGCGTTGACATGATGTGCCCTCCTGGGAGTCGGCCGCGGCGCAGGTCGCTGCGCCGGGTGAATGCTGTGGATAGACGTGCATGGGTTGTCGGTGCCCCCGGCCCCGGCAACCTACGCCGATGGCGTGTTACGAGTTGTTGAGGGCGGCGGCCGAACGGCGCCGGACACTGCGCCCGCGGCTCCGCTTGGGCCGGCCCCGTCGGCATCGGCATGACCCCGCCGGCCGCGCCCGTCAAGCCGTCGGCGCCCGCCTCATGCCGTCGGCGCTCCGGCCTCGACCGGCCCCCGGTCACGCACTGGCGCCGTCAGCAGGAAGCTCACGGCCCACATCGACAGCATCACGATCTCCGTGGCGACGCAGTAGGTGCAGAACGCCCTGAGCACGATCGCCTGCAGCAGGAACAGCGGGATCACCGCGAGCGCCCCCAGGAAAGCCAGCACCTTGTGCGCGCGGACGAGCGCCGCGCGAGAACCGGTCAGCAGGCCGATGCCCAGATAGACCATGAGACCGAAGAAGATCGTGCCGAGCAGCGCCACGGGGATCCCCAGGACAACGGAGTACTTGCTGGTCTGCACCTGTTCGCAGCCGTGCACGACGTAGCACGGCGAGACGTACCCCCGGTAGTGGACGAAGGTCAGGTACAGAGAGATCACGAATCCGACGTAGGCAGCGGCGGCCAGGAACCACGGCACCCAAAGGCGCGACCGCCTCACAGCGTGCTCCGACGCTTCACAGCGCGTCCCGGATTAACTTCCCGAACTGCTGCAGGTCGCGCGGAAGTACGACGTTGTCGCCGACCACGAACCAGGGCGTGTGCGATACTCCCGCCTTGTCGCCGGCCGCGGCCTCGCGGGCGATGAAGTCGAGTGTCGACTGCGCATCCATGTCGGCGTGGAACCTGGCGAGGTCCAGCCCGAGGCTCTGCGCGTAGCCGTCGAAGAGCGCGCGCGGGTCCGCCGACGCCGACCATGCCTTCTGGTCCTTGAAGAGCAGGTCGTGCATCTCCCAGAACTTGCCTTGCAGCGAAGCGGCGTAGGCCGCTTTGGCCGCGACGGTGGCATACGGGTGGCCGGCGAGCGGGAAGAAGCGGTAGACGAACTTGACCTGGTCGCCGTACCGCTGCCGCAGCGTCGCGAGGATAGGCGCGTATTCGGCGCAGAAGGGACACTGGAAGTCCGAGTACTCGATGACCGTGAGCTTGGCGTTCGCGGGTCCGTAGGTGATGTCGCCCGCGGCGGCCTTGGGCGCCTTGGACTCCACGCTCGCGGTGGCGCCGGTGAAGAGGTAGAGCCCGGCGGCGGCGATCAGCAACAGCAGCGTGCCGCCGATCCACGGGGCGCCTCTCGAAGCGAGCAGCTTCTTCACGTGCGGACCTCGGCGTTCGTCGGCCACATGGCCTTCGTGAGCTTCCATCGTACCGCACGCGGCTCTGCCAGGCTGCGGGGATGAGCAGTGGCGACGCTGAGGTCGCGCGCGGGCCGGGAGTCTGGACGAGTCCGCCCGCAGGGACGTGAGGCCTCGGGTCGAAAGCTACTGACGATGGCCTTCATCCCTCCGCACAACTTCACGCAACCAGCGGACGTCGAGGCGAACCCTCGGCCGGACCCCAATCAGGACGCGATCGACGCGATCGCGGTGCGGCGCAGCCCAGTGCCGGCCATCGCCGGCGTCGCGTGCTCAGTGGCGGGCCTCGGCAGCCTGTGGTTCGGCCGGTCTGCGGTCCTCGCGGCCGCTGGCCTCGGCGCCGCAGGGATCGTCCTGTCGGTGATCGGCTGGCGATCGGCCCGCAAGTCCCTTCGGCCGGCGGGCGTAGCCGTTGCCGGGCTCGCGATCGGCGTGGTGGTAGCCGCGATCGTCATCGTTCTGCTCGTCTAGCGGGCGGCGCGCCTCGGGGCGGGACCGGCCCTCGATTGCCACGGCGGGGATCGCCCCCTCGCCTCAGGCTACGAGGACCCGGACGCCGAGATCCTCGAGCTCGCTGCGGACCTCGTCCTCGATGCCGTCGTCGACGACGACCACGTCGATGCGCTCGATCGGGCAGATGGCGATGTCGGCGACGATCCCGATCTTGCTGCTGTCGACGAGCACGATCACCTCGCCCTTGGTGTGCCGGACCATCGCCCGCTCCACCTCGGCGAGGCCCATGCTCGGCGTGGTGACGCCTTCCTCGAGGCTCAGGCAGTCGGCGCCGAGGAACATCTTGCTGGCGTAGAAGCCGCCGACGAGCTCCGCCGGAGCGGCGCCCTCGGTCGCGTTTGACTGCACGCGGTACGACCCGCCGAGCAGGAAGAGCTCGATGCCGAGCGCGTCCATCACCTCGAGCGCGCCCGCGTTGTGAGTGACGATGGTCGCCCGCAGCTCGGGGTCCAGGTTCCGCAGCACTTCGACGGCCGTCGTGCCCGATCCGAGGAAGATCGTCTCGCCCGGCTGGATCATCGCCGCGGCCGCGCGCGTGATGCGCCGCTTCTCCTCGGCGTGCGCGGCGATGTTCTCCACGTACAGCGGCTCTTCGACCAGCCGGCGCTTGAGGATGGCGCCGCCGTGGGTGCGCGAGAGGAGGCCAGCGAGCTGCAGGCGCTCGAGGTCCCGGCGCACGGTCATCTCGGAGACGCCGAGCTGTTCCGCGAGCCACGAGATGCGCAGCGAGCGTCGCGAGCCGATAAGTGCGGCGATGCGCGCGCGGCGCTCGGCGGGGATCAGCTTCCCGGCCGGCTCCTGGCCGGCCGGCATCGGCTCGTCTGCGTTCGCCACTTCCCCTCCAGTCGCTCCCGGAGCCTGGAGCATACGACGACTTGCGCGTGCGCCCAAACGAACGCCGCCCGGCGGGACCAGGGGAAGTCCCGCCGGGCGGCTTGACGCAGCGGGCCTGACGGACGGGGCCAGGCCGCGTTTCGTCGAGCTGGGGCCAACCGGCCGCGGATCCGCTCACGGCGCCGCGCATCCGCGGCCGGCAACCACGCCCCTCACGGCTCAGCGGTCGAGGCCCGATACGGGGCGCCGGGGCCTCTCCCACTTTCACCCAGTAGTTAACAGTCTCTCCCAGAAGCTTGTCAAGAGCCGGGCGCGCCGCGAGGCCAACGGTTTGCCGCCGGAGTCCGGCGGGCGACACCCGGATACGATAATCCACCCGAGGAAGGTCTCGTCATGTCCGGCAACAGAGTATCTGCGGTTCTGTGCTCCACCGACCTGGAGAGAAGCGAGAAGTTCTACCAAGACAAGGTCGGGCTCACGCTCTCCGGCGCGACGATCAAGAACCATGTCGTGTTCGAATGCGGGGACGGCACGACCTTGCTCCTGTACGGCCGTCCGTCGCCCAACAAGGCGGACCACACGCAGGTGCGCTTCTGGTCGGCGGACATCGCCGCCGACGTAGCGGAGCTGGCCGGCAGAGGCGTCGAGTTCGACCTGGTCGAGTTCGGCGACCTCAAGATGACCGACCACGTCCTCACCAGTCCCGGCATCGGCAAGTCGGCGTGGTTCAAGGATCCGGACGGCAACACGCTGGCGCTGTTCCAGCCCGAGTGAGTCGCAGCGGGGCACCGCCGGATCGCGGCGCTCTCGTCGAGTTGCTGGCGGGCGCCGGGTTCGTCTCGGCGACGCAGGAGGCGGACGAGCTCCTAGCGGCGGCGGCGGCCGGCGGAGTCGGCGGATTCGGCGACGCCGGGCGGCTCGAAGAGCTGGTACAGCGCCGCCTCACGGGCGAGCCGCTCGCCTGGATCACGGGGAGCGCGTCGTTCTGTGGGCGGCGTCTCCGCGTGCACCCCGGGGTGTACGTGCCGCGCCGGCAGAGCGAACCGCTGGCACGGCGCGCCGCCGAGCGCCTGCCGGCGGGCGGCGTGGCGATCGATCTTTGCACCGGGAGCGGAGCGATCGCGAGTGCGCTGATGGCCATGCGCCCCGGCGCGCGCATCGTCGCATCCGAGCTGGACGAGCGCGCCGTCGGCTGTGCGAGGGCGAACGGTGTGGAGGTCTACAGCGGCGACCTGTTCGCGCCGTTGCCGCGGTCTCTGGAAGGACGCGCTGACGTGGTCGTCGGCGTCGTGCCCTACGTCCCGACGCCCGAGCTCGAGCTCCTGCAGCGCGACACCCTCACCTTCGAGTCTACGCTCTCCTACGACGGCGGCCCGGACGGCGCCGGGATCCTTCGGCGCGTTCTTGCCGGCAGCCCTCGCTTCCTCTGCCGCGGCGGCGCGTTGCTGCTCGAGCTCGGCGGAGCGGAGGCAGACCTGCTCGCCGACGACGTTGCACGCCTCGGCTACGCCGACGTCACCGTCCTCGCGGACGAAGAGGGCGACGTCCGCGGCATCGAGGCCACGTTCAGTCCTCGATCCACAGCATGAGCTTCCAGCCCATCCACAGGCCGACGATGCAGCCGACGAAGCCGCACACGAGGCTCAGGATGGAGAACGTGCTCACGTGCAGCAGCGCGACCGGCAGGTAGCCGCCGATGACGCCACCGACTGTGAGGCCCATGTAGATCGTCAACTTGCCCATGCTCTCCTTCCGACTCGCCTGGGAGCGTTATCGGCACGAAGGCGACTGGGCCGAAGTGAGAATCGCGTTCGGGGGAAGACTCCTGACGAAAGCGCACGGCGACGCCGAGGCATGATGACAGCACACGTTCCCGCACCGGAGGCCGAGTTGCTGCCCGTCTTGCCGCCAGGCGTGCGCGGCCAGCTGCCCTGGTTCCTTGCCTGGGTCGCGGTAGGCGCGGGTGCCGCGCTCGCCGTCACGGCGCTCGGCATCTTCGCCGTCCCGCTAGCGTTGCTGGGCGCTGTGCTGCTCATCGTCTTCCACCACGCCGATCGTTCGGCCTTCGGCGTCTTCGCCGGCGTGGGGCTGCTCTTCCTCTACGTCGCCTATGTGCAGCGCTATGGGCCGGGCACGGTGTACTGGCACACGGCCAGGGCGAGCGGCTCCGAGCAGTACCTCGACCCGCGTCCGTGGCTGGCAGCTGGGATCATGCTCGTGGCGGTCGGGGTCGGCGCCTTCTTGTGGCGCCGGCGCGGCGCCGGCGGTGACGGCGGCACCCTCCGGCGTCCGTAGACGCCGGTCCCGGCGCCGCCTCAGGCCCCTTCGCCGACCGCCGCTTCCACGACCAGCCCCACGTGTGCAGCCAGAGCCGGGCCGAGAGTGAGCAGCTGAAGCGCGTCGATGGTCGCCCCGCGCAGACAGCCGACTCCGCGGAGCCCGCCGAGCTCGTTGTCGCGCAGGTCGCTCCCTCGCAGGTCGACGTTGAAGAGCTCGGCATCGCCCAGATCGCAGGCTGCGAAACGGATGTCGCTCAGGTCGCTCTCCATGAGCAGCGCGCCGCGCAGGTCGCAGGCGTCCAGCAGGGCGTGCGGGCGGCCCAGATGCGAGAGCTTGGCCAGCCGCAGCAGGCACTCCCGCACCACGACGCCGTCGAGCCGCCCGCCGGCGATGCTGGCCCCGGTGAAGCGACAGTCGAGGAAGGCGACGTCGCCGAGCTCGCAGTCCAGCCAGCGCGAATTGGCGAAGTCGCAGGTGTCGAAGACGACGCGCCGGCAGCGCAGCCGGCGCAGCTCGGCGCCTTCGAGACGGCAGCCCTTCACGCGGACGGTCTCGAGTGACAAGCCCGTCAGATGCTCGGCCGCGAGTTCGAGGTCGACGAGCTCGACGTCGGCGTGCTCGGGCTGGGCGCGCAGGCCGTCGGCGTCCAGCGCGGTCAGCTTCGGCGGGAGCGCCGGCACCTCGAGCCGAGTCCACCGGCGCGGCCGGGGGCGCTTCCTCTGGCCCGAAGCGCTCATGCGGATCTCCGCGTCGCAGGGCTCGCTGCCATCACCGACTCCGCTCCGGCTACGCGCAGCGCACGATGCCGCGGGCCCAGAGGCAGTCGCCGCAGACCGGGTGGGTATTGCCGAGGCAATCCTCGAGGTTGCCCTCCGCGAGCTCGCACCCGCAGTCGGTGCAGGGCGTGAAGTCGAAGCGCCGCACGCGCTCGCGGAAGGCGGCGTAGTCGGGCTGGGACCAGATGGCCGCCATGGGCTGCACGGAGAGGCTCCCGGCCTCCCAGCGCGTCATGAGCTTGTGGCGCCCCTGCACGAAGCAGGTGTAGGTGTGCAGGAGCGGCGGGCACGGGCTCACGCCGCCGTGCCAGGCCACGGCGCAGGCGCCGGCCTCGACGAAGGGGCAGTGGCCGCTCGCGGCGGCGAGGTCCTGATCCGCGATGCTCACGCCCTGCGCCCGCTCTATCGCCTGGCCGACGGCCGCGCCGACGGCTTCGTCCCAGTCGAAGCGCGGCAGCTGCCAGCGCGGGGAGGAGGTGCTGGCCGGCGCCGCGCAGCCCGTCGCCGAGCGGTCGTAGAGCGTCTCGGCGACCAGCTCCGGCGTGTAGGCGAGGACGTTGCTGACGATGATGAACGAGGCGCCGAGTTGTGCTGCCACGCGGTTGAGGCCGGGCAGCTCGGCGACGTTGCTGCGCATCGCCACGAACTCGAGGCCGACCCGTACGCGCGGTCCGTCGACGAACTCGCGCCTGTCCTCGAGGTACCGCACATTACGGACCACGGTGGCCAGCGAGGCGCCGGAGCGGACCTTGCCGAAGGTCTCGGCGGTGGCGCCGTCGATGCTGACCACGAGCTGGCCGAGGCCGGCGGCCACGAGCTCGTCCGCCATCGCCTGGTCGAGGAGCAGCGCGTTGGTGGTGACCTCCGTCGCGAGGCCGCGCGCGGTCGCGAGCCGCACCATGTCGACCAGGCGCGGGTGCAGGAGCGGCTCGCCGAGACCCATGAACGCGACGGTCGCGGGCTTGGCCGCATTGCGTCCGGGTCCCGCCGCGTCGCGCCCGTGCGCCGTCGCGCCGCGCCCGGATGCGTCCTGCGCTTCCGCCAGGCCCTCGACGACGCGCTCGTAGACGAGCCATTCCATGAAGCCTTCGGGCTCGTCCCACGCGTGCCGCACGCAGGTGCGGCAGTCGAGGTTGCAGGCGTTCGTGGGCTCGACGTAGACCTTGCGGAGCGCGTCCGGCGCGCCGCCGGCGCGGGGCGTCAGGTGCTCACTCACCGCGGCGTGCGCGCTTGATGTCGGCGACGGTCGGGAACGCGATCGCCTGCGCCTCGCAGAGTGTCCCGCAGTGGGAGCAGCCGGCGACGCAGTGCGTCTTGAAGGCGACGGTCACGGCGCTCTCGTCGTCCGACCAGCGGTAGACGTCGTTGTGACAGAAGTCGATGCAGATGCCGCAGCCGGTGCACGCCGCGGCGTCGACGGTGGGCCCCCACTCGATGTCGACGTGCCGCACGGTGCGGCCCTCGTCGCTCAGGTCGGCCACACGACCTCCAGCATCTCGCCGTCACGACCTTCGGGCTTGGGCCCGCCGATGGCGACGATATCCATGCCGTCGGGCCCTGCCGCGAAGGCGCGCGTGACCGGCGGTGATACGCGCACGACGTCCCACTGACTGAGCTCGCGGATCTCGTCGTCGAGCATGACCTGCCCCGACCCGGCGACGACTATGTAGGCCTCCTCCTGCTCCCCGTGCCGGTGACCCATCGTGGAGCGGAGGTTCGGCGCGTAGCGGAAGTGGCTCACGCCGAGGTCGCGCGAGTCGAGGCTCGCCCGCGCGAAGCGGCCCTCGAGCCCTTCGACGCGGCCGGCGACGGCGTCGTCGAGCTCGAGCATGTTGACGATCGTGAATGGTTCCATCAGTACCTTTCGTGGAAGCTGAGTCTCTATCATAGTGCCGGCGGGGGACGAGGGCCGGCGCGGGGCGGCCTACGCCGGCTCGCCGCCCGATTCGCCGGCCGGCTCGTTCAAGACCGTGAACATGAGGACGCGGCCGCAGCTCGAGCACGTGCCGCTCTGGCTGGTCAGGACCTCGCGCGCCGCCCGCCGGCTCGGCCACAGGTGGGACGTGGGGATCCACTGGACTGCGCCCCCGCAGACCGGGCAGAAGCCGCTGCCCAGAGGCGCGTCCGTGACGGCGGTCACTCCTGCGACGAAGCGTTGAGGGCGACCGCGGCGCGGACGAGATCGCCCACGGCGGCCTCGTCGATCGCGTCTGCCGCCCCGAAGTCGATGGCCCGCGTCGCCTTGGCGTCGAGACCGGCGTTGAAGAGGCCCTTGGGGTCGTCCAGGGCGGCGCCTCTGAAGAAGTTGAGCTTCACGTGGTCCTTGAACGTGCCGGCGCTGCACACGATGCCGTCGTGCGCCCACGCGGCGGTCCCCCACTTCCACTCCTCGCGGATGTCGGGGTCGGCCTTGTGGATCACGTCGCGCAACTGAGCGAGCATCTCGCCGCGCCAGTCTCCCAGCGAAGCGATCTTGCGCGTGATCAGCCGGGTGGGATCCTGGCCGGACGAGTTGCTTGGCTTGGTCATGCTTCCTCCTTCGTCGGCCGCTTGCGGCTTACTACCTTCCGGCCTCCGTCGCCGACGCGCTTCGCGGCGCTGCGCGCCTGGGCGCCGGCGGCGCCGGTCGCCGTACGGGCGCGGCTCACGGCTTTGCCCGCCTGGGCGCGCGCGGTCGAGGCGCCCTGTGAGAGCTTGTCGAGGCTGCCTCTTGCTCGCGCGCCGGCCTTGCCGCCGCCGGTGCGTGCCTGCGCCGCCATCCTGCGGGCGACGTCGCGCGCTCGGGACGCGGCCTCGGCGGTGATGCGCTTGCGCTCGGCGTCGGTAAGCAGGCCGGTCTCGTACCAGCGCGTTGCGGCCAGCCCGACGACGTAGGTCCCGCCGTAGGCTACCGCAGTCTTGGGCAGGATGCCGTAGCCGGGCACGAGCCCGACCAGGGCGGCGGCGATCTGGCGCCACATCACGGCGCCGCCGATCACGGGCGTGATCTCGAGCATGCGCTTCTGGAACTCGGGCGGCGCCCCGCAGGCGAGGGCCAGCCGGTACACCATGAGCGCCTGGTTCTTGGTGAGGATCACGGTGTCGGCGGCGGCGAGCGGGATGCCGAGGATCGGCACCAGCGAGGGCACGCCGGAGGCGATGGCGACGGCCGCGTTGGAGGCCGCGACCTCGCCGGTGAGGCGCGCGGCGAACAAGGGCCGCAGGCCGGGCAGGCGCCGGGCCGCGGCAAGGCCGGCGCCTGCCGGGAGGCCGTCGAGGACGGCGGCGACCACGACCTCCGCGGCGTCCGCAGACTGAGGATCGACCATGATCGCGGCGCCTCTCCGGAGGTACTCGGACCACGTCTCCGGCGCGCGCGACGGGTCGCCGAAGAGCAGCACGACCTGGTCCGGGCGGGGCGTCGCGGAGAGGCGCCGGAGCCCGGCGAGCCCGCGGTCGTCGAGGGGGGAAGTCGCGTCCAGGGCCAGGATCAGCAGGTCGGCCGAGGCGAGGAGGTCGACGAAGGCGCCGGCCTCCGGAAGCGGGACGCGGGCCAGCGGATCCGGGCTCATCGGGTAGCGGCTCGGGCCGTCGTGCAGCACGCGGCCGACCCACGCGAGAGATGCCGCGTCGCCGACGCAGACGATGACGAGACTACGCTCCGCCTGGTGGCGGATCGCGTTGACGTCCACCTCGCGGACGGTCTTCCACATGGCGCCGAAGTCGCTCCACTGGGGCTTGGGCACGGCGCGTCCTTTCGCTCGTGAGAGTCGCCCTCCGCGGCCGGCGCGTGGCCGGCCGTCGTGGCGGGGCGTCGGCTAGGTGTGTACCCACACGGTCAAGGTCTGAGGCGTGCGGTAGACTCGCCGCAGGTTCGAGGGGCGACTCCGGTCGCCGGGACAGAAGGAGGATGGGATGGTCGTTCGGGTCTGCTCACGCTTCGCGGTGCCGCTCGCTGCAGCCGGCCTTCTGGCGCTGGCTCTCCTCGTCGTCTCCGGGTGCTCGTCCGGCCTTGGCCCCGGCGCGAGCCCGAGCAGCGCCGGCAACGGCAAGGCTCTCGAGGGAAGGGTGTGGGAGGCGACCGCGATCTCGGGCGTGACCACGGTCCTCACCGGCAAAGGGACTGAGGTGACCGCCGAGTTCGCCGCCGGCGAGCTCTCCGGGTCCGGCGGCGTCAACCGGTACACCGCGACATACGAGACGCCGGCCGGAGACCAGATCAAGATCTCGCAACCCGCGGCGACGCTCATGGCCGGTTCCAAGGCTGCGATGGCACAGGAGCAGGCGTACTTCGCGGCGCTCACGAAGGCGACGAAGTACGCGGTGACCGCTGACTCGCTGACCCTGACGGACGATCAGGGGACGACGCTCGTGGCCTACACTGTCGTCCAGCCCACAGCGCTCGAGGGGACGGAATGGGACGCCCTGGCTTACAACAACGGCAAGGACGCCCTGGTGTCGCTCGCCGCCGGCAGTACCATCACCGCGAAGTTCGGCGCCGACGGGAGTCTGAGCGGCAAGGCGAGCGTCAACAGCTACTCGACGACGTACCAGGTGTCGCAGTCCGGCGACGGGATGACGATCGACGCCAAGATCGTCTCGACCAAGATGGCGGGGCCCGCGGACCTGATGCGGCAGGAGACCGCCTATCTGGCGGCGCTGCCCAGGACCGCGACTCTTTCGATCGAGGGCGACGAGCTCTGGCTGCGTGACACGACGGGCGCGGCGCTCGCCCACTACGTGGCCAGGTAGGGCAGAGGTCCGTCATCACTTCGCGGCAGCCGGTCTCGTGCTGGCCAAGCTGCGGCCGAGCGGCATCCCCGCTTCGGTCGCGCCGATCCTCATGACGGCGGCGCTCTCGAACAGCCTGTCGCTGGGGCGGACCGACGCGGTGCCGCAGGCGCAGCTCGACGCGATCCTCTGGAAGTCGGTGCACGGCGCCGGCAGCGTGCCGCCGCCGCCCGGGCCGAACGCGGAGAAGGGGGAGTAGGGCGCGGCCGCCCAGCCGATCGCGTGGGCAGCGGCCGAGCGCGTCGGCCGCTGCCGATTGCCTTTCGCGCGGTGACAGAGGATAATAGAAGTCCTCTTGGTCGCCCTCCCCCCGCTCCCGCCTCTCCACATCAAAGGCATGCACGTGCCGCTCCCTCTGGTTCAAGGCGGGATGGGCATCGGCGTGTCGCTGCACCCGCTGGCGTCCGCCGTGGCTGCGGCCGGCGGGCTGGGCCTGCTCTCCAGCGCCGGCCTGGACCGGATCGTCTCGCGCCGCATCGGCCGCAAGGTCGACACCTACGAAGCGGTGCGCATCGAAGTCGCGGCGGCAAAGGCACGCGGCGGCTTTGCCGGCATCAACATCATGGTCGCGCTGCAGCGCGACTTCGAGGCCTCGGTGCGGGGCGCCATAGACGCCGGCGCCGACGCGATCGTCTCGGGCGCCGGCCTGCCGCTCTCGCTGCCGGACATCGAGCCGCCGCGGGGCACCGCGCTCGTGCCCATCGTCTCGTCGGCTCGCGCGCTCGACCTCATCTGCCGGCGCTGGGAGCGCCTGCACTACCGCCCCGACGCCGTGGTGCTCGAAGGGCCTCTCGCCGGCGGCCATCTGGGCTTCCGCGCCGACCAGGTCGAGCTCGAAGAGAACACCTTGGAGAGCCTCCTGCCCCGGGTCAAGGAGACGGCGATGGCGCACGGCGACTTCCCGCTGATCGTCGCCGGCGGCGTCTACTCGCACGCGGACGTGCGCCGCTTCCTCGCCCTCGGCGCCGACGGCGTGCAGATGGGGACGCGGTTCCTCGCGACCGAAGAGAGCAGCGCCTCTCCCGCGTACAAGCAGGCCGTCATCCGCGCCCGCCCGGAGGACATGGTCATCGCCACGGCCCCCGGCTCACCCTGCGGCCTGCCCTTTCGCGTGCTGCGCGAGTCGCCCATGTACCAATCGGCGCTGGTCCGCGCGCGGCCGCCGCGCTGCGACAAGGGCTACGTGCTCCTCAAGGACGCGCAGGGGCGCTACGCGCGTTGCGCCGCCAAAGAGTCAAACGAGAAGTGCTTCTGCATCTGCGACGGGCTCTTCAGCGCCGCGGGCTACGACGCCGGCAAGGACGAGCCGCTCTACACCGCCGGCACGACCGCGGCGCGCGTCGACCGCATCCTCTCGGCCGCCGACCTGATGGCCGAGCTCGCCGGGACCCGCGTGGTCGTGCCGACCGCCGCGTAGAGCCCAGTCTCCCGCCACCGCGGGACGCGGGCCGCTCGACCGGGCAACGTCACCGGCGCCCTGCGACGGCGCGGTCGCGCCTTCTACGCGACGGCTTCGCCGGGCTGACCGGTCTCCCCGGCCGGCTCGAGCGAGCGCCGCCAGCAGTAGGGGCACGCGCAACCGGCGACGTGGCGCCAGCCGAACTCGAGGCCGACACCGCTCTCGAGGATCTCCCGGGGCAGCGGCGGCGGGTCCGTGCCGGCGCGCTCGGCGGCTTCGACTTCGCGCAGGTCGAAGAGCTGTCCGTCGAGGTAGAGGAGCTCCTCGCTGTAGTCGTAGAAGTAGGCGGGCAGACCGCTGGCCCTGACCTCATCGAGCGACAGCAGAGCGCGCGACCGGGCGTGGGGCGCTCCGATCCTGACTTGGGTGGCCCTGGCCTCCGTCACTGCTCCCATCGTCCTCGCCCCCCTAGCTCGATTGATCCGTCCACTTGTATCTTCAGCATCTGCGCGCGGCACAGTATCGAACATCTGTCTATGGCGGCTCGCTGAAGCGGGTCAGGGCAGGAAGACGATGCGCGCGTCCGGTTCCCCGTCGCGCACCACGACCAGCCCGTAGCTGCGCCGCGGGTCGTGGCCCAGCGGGGCCATGCAGCTGCCGGGATTGAGCCATGCCACCGGCACCCGGCCAGGGACGTGGCCGCGGAAGCGCAGCTCGGGCTGGTGCGTGTGGCCGTACACGAGCAGGCCGATCCCCTCGGCGCCCGGATCGGGATGGGCGGCCTTGAGATCGCGCCGCTTGTGCGCGACCACGAAGCGCAGGCCGCCCGCCTCGCCGGCGGCTTCGTCCGGGAGCTCGGCGCCGAGGGCGTCGCGGTCCCGATTGCCGCGCACTGCGGTCAGCGGCGCCAGGCGTGCCAGCTCGTCGAGGACCGCGCGCCCCCCGACGTCGCCGGCGTGGATGATGTGGTCCGCGCCGGCGCAGACCGCCAGGACGGCCCGGTCGATCCGCCCGTGCGTGTCCGAGATGATGACGATGTGCGTTTCCATGACGGATCCACCATACCCGGCTCGCCGGCGCGGCCACACGCGCCCGCCGCGGCGGCGCCCGGAGCCGGCCGGCCGAAGGCCGCTGCCGCCCGGAGCC